>JANYGY010000120.1 GCA_025362255.1 Planctomycetales bacterium | reverse complement strand
AAGCCATGAGCGCACCCAAGCCCATCACTGTCATGCCCGTCCGCACTGCCGCCGAGCATGCTGCCGCCACCGCCCGTCTGCAGGTGCTGATGGAAGCTGCCGATGTCGATTCCGATGCCGATTCCGATGCCGATAGGAACGCGGCTGAGATCCAGGCCCAGGCGAGTCTGATCGAGACTTACGAGCGCACTCACTTCCCTATCCCCGCCCCGGATGCCCTGACTGCCATCCGCTTCCGTATGGAACAAGAGGGACTGGATCGGGCGGATCTGGCCAAAATCTTGCACGTCGAGCGCGGTCGGGTTTCCGAACTGCTGAACGGCAAGCGCCAGTTTACCGTCACGATGTTGCGCTCCCTGCACGAGAATTGGCGGATCCCCGCGGAGGCGCTGCTCGCTTCCGTGAAACGTCCCCGCCCACGCTCGCTGCGCACAGCGTGAGGCTTTGGCCGCTGGCGAGGTGCCGATGGTCGTGACCCACTTCCTGCCGTCACGGTCAAGCTGCCACGAGAAGTATCACAGCAACCTGGTGAACGCCTACTTTGCCAATGACCGCGACGACCTCACGGCCGGCGTGCCGCTGTGGATTCATGGGCACACCCACAGTTCTTTCGACTACGTGTTGCCAACCGGCTGCCGGGTGGTGTGCAACCCGCGTGGCTACGGCACGGAGAATCGCGAGTTCCAGCCGAAGAAAGTCATCGAGATCGACCCGCGGGCCGCATCCGGAACGGGGTAAGCCCGGCGGAGGTTCTGTTTCAAGCCCGCCCGGGTCTTTACCGCGGGATGTGGTGGCAGCCGAAGCACCCGGAACTCGATGGCCTCAAGGCGCGGCTGGCCGGATCACCACTGCCGGGTGCGCGCCTCTGTGGATTCTCGATGCCCGAGATCCTATTGAATAGTAGTGGTGACGAACGCCGCCGCGTGGTGCAAATTGGGTAACTGATTCCCCACGCCGAACGTTGCTTCAACCACCGCCTAAAAGTGTTTCGACAATCCCACAGCCGGGGGCAGGTGAATTCCAGCGACAGTCGCCAGCCAGGTCTGGGCGATGAGCCAATGACCGGCTGCGGTCGGGTGGATTCCGTCGTAGATCCAGAATTCGGGATGGTCGCCGGCGACGGCATCGAAGGCTGCCTGTAACGGAACCAGGGTGGCCTGATTCAGTTTGGCGGAGAGGCGGACGTGTTCGCGGATGGTCGCGCAATGCGGGTGTAGGGACGCGGGGAATCCGGGCACGGGCAGTGAAAAAGGTTCGCACAGGATGAGCCGGCAGTTGGGCAGGGCGGCCCGGAGTTCGAACAACAGGCGATCGTAGGCTTTGGCAAACGCCGGCAGGGGATCGAAATTACCGTGCGCTGCTTGGTTGGCGTCATTGACGCCGATCAGCAGGCTGACGACATCAGGGCGTGATTCGATGGTGTCGCGATGTGAACGCGCCAGGACATCGGCGGCATTATGGCCGGCGATGCCGCGATTGATGATCGAGAGGTCAGCGCGTCCGGAGATCGCCCGCAGCAGGCCGCCGATGATCAACGGAAAGCCGGAACCCAGGCGATAGCAATCGTTGAGTTCTTCTGGTTTGCGAAAGGCGTTGGTGATGGAATCGCCTTGGAAAAGAAGCGTTCCACCGGTGGTCAGCAGGGGGGTGAGGATGGACATCAGTGACTCCCCGGGGCGCCGATGAGTTCAGAGGGGCAGGGGTCATAGTGGGGATGCGGCACGGTCGGAACTCGCAGACCACCACTTTGATAGAGGACCGGCACGCGATCGCATTCGAGACGAACGACACTGCAGATCGGATCGGGCGATGTATCCGGCAGATTGATGACCACGCGGGTGCCTTTTTGCGAAAAGGTGACCGCTGGTCCATTCAGGATCCGCGCCGAACGCACCGAACATTCAAAGCCACCAAGGATGAGTTCACGCCCTGGCCAGCGTTTGAGCACGACATTCAACGCATTGCCGGTGACGGTGCAGGGGCCGTGGCTATTCCAGTCGCCACGGTGCTCGCCGCGCTCGCGGAGGTCCATCGACCAGACATGGCTCGATGGGTAGATAGCCTCGCCGTTTCGTTTCAGCCAGGCACCGACGGTCTGCAACAAGGCGATCGCCTTGGGATCCAACGATCCATCCGGGCGAGGGCTGACATTTAATAGCAGATTTCCACGGCCGGCCGCAGCAGCCACCAGCAGATCGATCACCTGGCCGGGAGTTTTCCAATTGTGATCACCGACATGGTGGCCCCATGAGTCGTTGACCGAGATGCAGCCTTCCCACGGACGCCACGGCTGGGGAGCACCCATGTGGCCTTCGGGGGTGGCGAAATCGCCCGGCAGTCCGGCCCGCGGATTGAACAGTACATTGGGGTGAATGGCGCGGATCTTGTCGACCAGTGCCTGGGCCTGCCAACCCTCGGCGTCAAACGGCCACCAGCCATCGAACCAAAACGTGTCCATCGGATAGAGTTGGGCCAATTCCAGGCACCGTGCATGGGTCGCCGCGATGAACTCGGCGTAAGCTTTGGGGTCCTCCAGGGCGGCGACCGAATCAGGCGTATCCATCCAATTGTTGAGGCTGTGATACAAGCCGATCCTCAGGCCACGCTTTTGCGCGGCGGCAACCACTTCGGCAGTCAGATCCCGGCCGCAGGCGGTCACCGATGAAAAATTCGAAATGCCACTCTTGTACAACCGGAACCCATCGTGGTGCATGGTGGTGAACACCACATAGCGCATGCCGGCAGCAACCGCGAGATCGCACAATGCTTCAGCATCGAAGGCAGTCGGATTGAAGGTCTTCGCGAGCAGGCGGTAATCTGTGGTGGTCCACTCTTCACGATTCATCGACCACTCGCCACGACCGAGCAGGCTGTATAATCCAAAATGGATGAAGAGGCCGTAACGAGCCTCGGGGAACCACGCGGCGGGATTGGTCATGAAAATCTCAGATATCCGAAATAGGAGGGTTGATGGAATGCCAGCCGTTCGCCGATTGGCGACCAGCTTGCCCAATGCGGACCACTGCTGTGATCAGCGCATTTGTAGAAATTGCCGCGCCAGGTTCCGGTCGCGGACAGTGTTTGGCCTAGTTCCTTGGCAAACACGTCCAGCGGTACCGCCACTGCCAATTCCCAGGTCAACGGCCCAGGAAGTTCGGGGTCGACTACTGCTGGCAACGTGCTGCGAACAGCGATCCGGTTGAGCTCGTCTACCGGCAGGAAGTGCATCTTGGCGAAACCTCCGTCGACGATGTTCGGATCTTCGATATAGGAACAATGCACCGTACCGCCGGCATTGATCTCCAGGTTGAAGTACCCGGATCCGACAAGCGGAGCGACGAAGAATTCGACGCACGAATCCGTACACACCGAGCCGTTCGGTTCGACCACCCGCGACAACACCAGCCGGTCGCTGACCTGCCAGATGAAATGGAGGTGGGTCGCGCTGGCCGCGACCCGCACGCGGACGTCTGGTCGGTGGTCCGACGAGCGGGCGTGAAAGTGGCCGACCGTCAGCGCTGGCACTTGACCCCAAATGGGATCAGCAAAGGCCGCTGACAAGATGGGTGGCTGTGCCAGCACTGGGATCTGATGATGGAGCGGCGCGTTGGCCGGGGTCGGGTTCATGGCGTCACGGTGCCCAAGGTGGTGCGGATCAGATCTTCGATCTCGTTGTAGGTCGCGACGCGTTCGATGCGTCCGTCCTTAATCGCGCAGATGCGTTGACTGGCCGCGAGCATCGCGTGATCGTGAGTCGCGCAGACGATCGTCACCCCGCGTTCACGATTGAGTTCCTGAAGCAAACTGATCAGTGATTTTCCGGTGGTCGAGTCGAGATTCGCGGTCGGCTCGTCGGCCAGGATCACGGCCGGATCGTTGACCAGAGCCCGCGCCACCGCGACGCGTTGCTGTTGGCCACCGGACAATTCACCAGGTTTGTGTTCGAGCCGATGGCCAAGGCCGACCCGTTCGAGAACGGCGATCGCCCGCTGGCGTGATTCTTCCTTGCTGAAACCTGCGAAGGTCGCTGGCAACATCACATTCTGCAAGGCGGTCATCACCGGCACCAGATTGTATGACTGGAAGATGTATCCGAGTCGACGGCAGCGAACCCAGGCCTGCTGCGCTTCGGGAAGGTCAAACAGATTGCGGCCTTCAAACCACACGGTGCCGCCGGTTGGTACGTCGAGGGCGCCGAGCTGATTGAAGAAGGTCGATTTGCCTGACCCCGATGGCCCCATCAAGGTCAAGAATTCGCCACGTTTGACCGCCAGATCAAGACCTTTGAGCGCCCACACTTCTTCACCACCGGTGATGTAGAGCTTGGTCACGCCGACCGCTTTGATGATCGGCACACTGCTTGCCGAATCCGCGAGCTGGTTGGTCTCATCCACTTTGTTCGTTGCAACCATCAGTGCGCTCCTGGCAATTCAAGATCTGCGGGTTTGCCATCTTTGACGATCAGGCCGTCCTGGATCCACAGGATGCGATCGGCGCGTTGCAGCATCTTGTGATCGTGGGTCGCTGAGATCACGGTCACGCCCAGGTCGTGCTGCAATTGGGCGAGCAACGCGATCATCTCTTCGCCGGTGCGCGAATCGAGATTTCCGGTCGGCTCGTCAGCGAGAACGATGTCTGGACTGTTGGCCAACGCGCGCGCGATCGCGCAGCGCTGTTGTTGCCCGCCCGACAACTCGGTCGGCTTATGCAGGATGCGATGTCCGAGGCCGACGCGTTCAAGCAGCCACGCCGCCTTGTCACGGGCGGTGTCGCTGTCGAGACCAGCAAAGGCCATCGGCAGCATGACATTCTCGAGACAGGTCATCACGCGCAGAAGATTGTAGGTCTGAAAGATGTAACCGATCTTGCGGCAACGCAGCCACGCTAACTCGTCATGATCGAGTTGGGCGATGTCGACCTGATCTATGTAGACCTTGCCGGACGTCGGACGCGACAAGGCACCGACGAGATTGAACAAGGTGCTCTTACCTGAGCCGGAAGGACCCATGATCGCGATGTATTCGCCGCGTTTGACCGTCAGGCTGGCCCCACGCAGGGCGTGCGTCTCGTGGCTCGCGGTGCGATAGACCTTGGTCAGACCGACGGCCCGGACGACGATTTTCGAACCGTGATCTGGGACAGCGAGCAGCTCATCAACCAGCTGGTGGTTCAATCCGTGGGGGGATTCAGGCAAAGCCAGGGTACTCATGATCAGACGCTCGAACGCAGAGCGTTGGCCGGGCGCATGCGCGCCGCAACCCACGCAGGGTACACCGCTGCCGTCACCGACAGCACCACGCTGGCGATCACGGTGCCGATCAACAGCAGGCTGACCATGCCCCAGGCGGTGCTGGTCATCACCATGCCGGCGCCATAGCGCACGCCGTAGCTGATGCAGGACGCAAGCATGCCGAGCAGGGCGCCCGAGATGCCGCCCGCTACGCCGATGAGGCAGGCTTCGATGACGAACACCCGGCGGATGAATGAGCCCATCGCCCCGAGACATTTCATGGTTCCGATTTCGCGGAATCGTTCGGTCACCGACATCAACATCGCGTTGGTGATGCCGATCGCGGTTACTGCCAAGGCGATGCCGGTGATCCAGGCGGTGCGCGCGCGGTTCCGGTATTCCGCATCAGCCTGCGCCGCCAGTTCTTCGGCAGTAGCTGGGCGATTGAAGTTGATGATCACCCGGCCGGGCACTGGATCAGCGCTGATCTGTGCTGGGGTGAACGAGCCCGCCACGCGGCCGCTGACCGTAGACGAGGGGCCGAGGCCACCAAACAGCAGGGTTGCCGCGACCGGGGCAGGGTCTTGGGCCTGGTCGCTGACGATCGCACCGGCGGCAACCAAAAGTTCGAGCAGCCGCTGATTTGCAGCGTCAGGCGCGCCGATCGTCAACAGGCGCTTGCCGGTCATCTGACCGAGATCGGCTTCCAGCGCGGCGACGCACCGGATCGCGACATCACGGGCATCGCGTTCACCTTGCACGCCGCGTTGGACCACTTGGCCGATCAGGATCGAGGCGAGGAAGGCGATGCCCAAGGCGACACTGGTCAATGTCACCAGCGAGCGTCCGAGGCGGATGCGGATGCCTTGGGTGACGACTTCCCAGGCGATCAACACCGGCAGGTTCGGCTGTCGGCCGATGTCGCCGACCTGATTTATGTCAGTGGAATTCAGTCCGCTGGCCGTGGCAGCAGGGGGGGTGGTGCTCATCAGATCCTCGCGCTTTGCACGGCTTGTTGCACGAGTTTCAGCGCGATCGTGCCCATGCCGATCAATCCGACGCCGGTGAAATAACCGGCCATCAAGGTCGGTGCCAGGCGGCGGAATTCGTCCCGGCCCATTCGTCGCTCGAACCAGAAACGGGCGAGCAGCGCCCCAACGATCTCGAGGATCATGGTGTGCGGAAACTGGCCCAGACCGCGGACGAAACCGTAGACGAACAGCACCGGCAGGCCAAGTGCCGAAAGTACGGTGAAGCCGATTACCGTGCCGCCGAAGCCGGTGGCGATCACGCCTGGGTGGACCGCGCGCATGAATTCGCTGTCGCCCAAAGAAGCCTCTTTTTCGCCCGGCGCGACATAGGTCGACGTATACAAAAGCGCATCACGTTTGGTGCGCAATTCCCAGGCGATCTGCGCCGAAGGGAATGCGTCGCTGGGCACCGCGTTGGCCTTCCAGATGAACGCCCAGAACACGAAGGACAGGATGATCAGCGCGGGAATGGCGATCAGCTCGGTTTTTATCAGCGACCAGAAACGTACCCCGGTGAGTTCGTTGACGCGCAGCGCCTGGGCCTGCGAGCCGTAATTCTCGGCCGGAATCGGGGCCAACCAGATTTCGATACCCTTGGTGCCGGAAAGAATGAAGGCACTTTCCTTGATGAAGGGAATCTCGACGTCCTGGCCGGAGATGCCCTGCAAGCGGGCGTTGACGTAGCTGATAAAGGGCGAGTAGACGAACGCGAACAGGATCAGAAAGAACAACATGCCACTCGATTTCGGCAGCACCCACCAGCAGACCAGCACGGTCAGTGCGGCAGCAACGAAGTAGAGCGCGATCGCCAGCCACATCGGATAATCGCCACGGCCTGCCGGCACTGCCCACAAGTTGGCCACGTCACCACGCGCGGCTTTGGCCACGCGGATCTCCTTCAATTTGATGCGGACCTCACGCACCGTAGACCAGATGCTGACCGCAGCGATGGCCAAACCGGCACCGATGCCGAAGGACATCCAGAAATCGACGTCATTGGCAAAGGTGGTGTTGACCGTGTCCATACCCGGTCGCCAGGTGTGCAGGACGCCAACATGCGCCAGCACCGGATTGAGCACGAGGGTCAACAAGATCGCGGCGAACGTGCCGATCACGGCCCAGAATGGCAGAACGAAACCGAGGAAGATGATGCCCAGATCAAGGGCGATGCCGGTGGGCGTCGCAGGCAGAAAGCCCTCGGTCGCCCGGGTCAGGTCGATGAATGGCTGCGGCAGCAGAAACACGGTCTTGTCGAGGAATAGCCCAGACACCGCGGGAATACCGACCTGCAACATGCCAAAGGCGATGCCAAGGGCGGCCCCGAGCGAGAATTGCCGCCATTTCGCACTGCGCGCCGGGGGCGCCTGTTTGAGGGCCGCCATCGGCTGGCTGCCATCTTTTGCACTGGCGGAGATAGGCGCCGGCCGGGCCTCATCGTCAGCCAAGGCGAGGGTTCCCTGAGCCTGCACGGGGGCCAGCGGATAGGGCAGCTTCTCAATGTCGCTGGTCAGGCGAAATAGCGCATAGCCCAGGGTATACCGTTTCACCAGACCGACGACGGTGATGAAAACCACCAAGGTGATCGGAATCACCCAATCCCAATGCAGCAATTGGCGATCGATGATCGCGATGCTGTCTGGTGGAGGACAGAACCAGGTCGGAAACGCATCGCGCATTCCGGAGTCGCGCACTGCGTCGCTGGTCACCAGATAGGCGCGATAGATCAGGCCACCAAGCGGCCCGCCCGGCATCACTGCCTGGGCGCTCATCATGATCCCAGCGGCGCGCAACAACGTCACCAGTTGCGGAGCGCTCATCGGACGCAACGCCCGGCGGGCAAGTTCGCTGAACAGGATCAGGGTCACCCAGGTTGCCGCCGAACCCATGCCGGTGCCGGTCATCAGGCCGAGGTAGATCGATCCGGGCAGCATCACCAAGCCGCAGAACACGATGCCCCAGACGGTCGACCAGCCGAAGCCCTCGCGGAACTCGGTGGGGGCGCTCAGCAACTCGCGGTATTCCTTGAGTTCGCGGTCTTCGCCCCGCCCGGCTTTCGCCTTGGTCGCGGCATTCTTCAGAAACTTAAACATGAGCATTTCTCAAGAGGCCGACCGCCTCGGCATGAAGTTCATCGCGGGTGGCCGCGTCGACCGCGCGCCAGTGGAGGAATCGCTGCCGTAAGGCGGCGATGAACGGACGATTTCGGCGCAGCCAGGCCTCACGCGTTCCGCTTCGTCTCGTGAGCGTCAAATGGGCAAGCCACTCGCTGGTTTCAAGATCCGGGCGCAGTACCAATTCAAGATTTTGCGCGACACCGAGATCGAATGGCTTGAGCCACACCGAACAGCGGATGCTGGCGAGCGGCCCGTTCGCATCTGGAGTCACGGCCAGGGACACCGCGTCACAGTGGAACGAACCTCCGCCGCCGTCGCCGTGATCGGCGAACACCCGATTGAAGAACGCGAGGACAGCGATCCGGTCGCGCGCACCAAAGGCGAACGGCAGGGGGAATGACAGCGAATCGCCGTCAGGCTCAGGTACCCGCCAGCCGGCATCGTCACTCGGTGCCGCGATTTCGGCGGCGGCGCGGGCAGGGAACCACGTCGACAGGAAGACCACCGCCGCCAGGGCCAGCGACGCGAAGATCGGCGTCAGGCTCGCGTAATCGACTTGCAAGCCGGCCTGCCAACCGAGCGCATCCAACGTTCGTCCGAGCATCAGCGACAAGAGATAACCCAACACCGCGCCGACCACCGCAAAGACCAGGGCCTCGGCAAAGAACATCGCCGAGATGAATCGCGGGGCGATGCCGACGGCGTTGTACACGGCGATTTCATCGCGGCGTTCGTAGACCGAACCACGCATGGTATTCAGCACCGTCAGTCCCGCGATTAGCAACGGGATGAGCATCTCGGCCAAGCCATCGAGCGCCGATGACCGGGCGGTACGGCCGGTGGTGGCGATGCCATCCAAGCCATAACTCACCGGTTGCCCAGTTTGTTCAAGCCGCCGTTCGATCAGCTCCTTGGCTTCTCTGAAGGGGATGTTGTCGAGGATCACGGCGCAGGTGGTGGTGCGCATTTCCAGATTGGGAATCGCCAGATCTAAAGGCCGATCATCTGAAATGATCACCGAGCGGGCTTCGATCAGCGGATCGCCATCAAGTCCCAAGGCGACGTGGCCCGAGCCGTGGCGCAATTTGGGCATCGCCAACAGGTCGAAGGGCCGCAGATAACGGCCATCGAGATCGCGCAGTCCGGCGAGCGATGCCGATTCGAAGATGCCAGTGATCGCGCAGGCGTTGCCGCCGATGGTGACCGGCGCCGGCAATGCTGAAGCTTGGATCCCGAGTAGCTGGGCCAATTCAGCCGGAATAGCCAAGGGCCGCACGGTCGCCGCGATGCCTTTGGCGGTCAAGCTGCCGCCGGAAAAATGCAGATTGCGCAGCAGCGGGTCATTTGCCGACCACAGCAGCAAGCCATGGGCCGTGGCATTCTGGCCGTTGGCATTGGCCACTGAGATGACGGGATTGGCGGGCACGTTGCGCCACCAATCGACCAATCCGATCGAGGTCTGGCGTTCGACCACGGAGTGGTCCTGGCCATAACGCAGACGTAGTGCGAGCAGCTCTTCGCCTGGCACCGTGCGGCCATCAGTGCCGCGGACGATGAACCCCTGATACGAGGCTGGGCCATTGGGCTTGCTGGTCTGCACCAACCCGCTGCGCGCTGAGACGAACAGGATGAGGCAGAGGGTGATCAGGGTCAGGGTCGCACAGGTCAGGCCGGTGCGCACTTTGCGCCGGCTGAGACCGTTGATCCCCAGGGCGATCGAGGTGCTGATGATGCCGAGCATGTCCGGCTGCGCTGAGGCGATGCCGCCGCGCCGGCGATTAAACACCGCCAGATTTTCCTTTGCCCGCGCCAGGAAGAGCCCGCTGACGGCGAGTGAGATGATCAAGATCACAAAGCCGAGAAGGATCATCACCGGTGAGCCGACCAAGCGGAACGCCGGATGCAGCAGACCAAGCGCACCGAAGGTCGTGAGGAAGATCAGCGCATGCGCCGTCAGTGCCCGGCGGATGTCGGCAAAGCCGAACACCAAGCGTTCGAGAAAGAAAGCGAAGGGCACCAACAGGAAAAGGTACCAGACGATCGAGCTGATCGCGGCCGCGATCGAACCACGCAATTCTGAGTAGACGATCTGGCCGTAGGTTCCCGAGTCGCGCGCGGCGAGGATCCGCTCGCGCAAGGAGAGGTGCTGATCACCGGCACGGGTGAGTAGCTCATTTCCATTTTTGTTGAAGCCCTCGGTACGCTGGTCAGCTAAGCCTGCGTTCACGGCGCTGACTAATCGGGTGGCGTTGATTCCTGCCATCGAGGCCGCGCTTTGCCGCTGGGCCTCGATGAGGTACGGGCCGTCGGCGGCCAGGAATCCCTTTTGGTCGGCACCTAAAATGAAGGAGGTCAATTCCTTGGCCAACGGGTTGTCTTCGGAACCGGTTTTCAGCAGCACCGCCAGTCGTTCAGCCGGTTGCAGGAACCAGCATTGCGGACCTGGTTGACCTTCGTAAACGGCGAGCTGGTCAGGTGCCGACAGGCCTGAGCTGCGCGCGAATTCGACCCCTGCAAAGGTCCGCATGGTCCGCGGATCGACGCGGTCGAGCAGCGCGATCGGCACCGCTCTGAAGCATACCAGGTCGATACCCTCTTGGAGGTCGTTCGTGCCGAGATCAAGACTGTGGGCAATATTTTGAACCGTCTTTGATTCATCGCTGTGCCGATGGATGACACCCTCGGCATCCATAGACACCGCGGTCGGCGACCAGCCGGTGCTGTAGGTGCCGCGCACCGACGGCGGCACCGCTCGGCGGCCATAGCGGCCACTGAGGTCAGTCATCAGCAAGGGGGTCTGGCGGGCGCCAGTGGCCATCGGTCCGACGAGGGATGCGCGGGCTTTGTCGCCGACCAGCGCGCCGACCAACGGATGGGTCGGTACCGCCGAGCCACCGATGCCGCTGGCCAGCACGGTGCCACTAAAGGTAAATAAATGCGGAGTGTACGGCTCAACCAACGTACGCGCGCCGGCGGCGAGTCGTTGGACCAGGCGCAACGCCGGTTGGGCGTGGATCGACGTCGGGGCAGCGCTGGCCTGTTCGGCTGCAGGCCACGTCGATTGCCCCATGCGCTTGCCGCTCGACCACGAAACCAACGTCGCCGAAGGCCAGCCGACCGCCGCGCATGGCCCGGTCGGCAAGGGGCAGCCACCAAGAGACGCAGTTGCTTGGCCCTCGTAGTATTGGCTCCAGGTGGCGTTGCCTTGGTCTCCGGCGGCAGTGCTGGGATCAGCATCGGCCATCGCAGCGATTAGTTCGTCGGTCATCGCTCGACGTTCATTCGGTTGGCCGGAAACGATCCACCCTAATTGACCGTCGCCCGGCCCGGCCAGAGACAGGGCGATCACTCGCCGGTAGCCACGCATGAGGTTGGCTAAGGTCAGCTCCGCCGTGTGCCGGGCGGTGCGGGAGATCACTTCCTGTTGCCGTTGCAGCAGCCGCAGGCGCAGCCGTTCGGCGACGTTGAACTCGCTCAACAATTCGGCCTTGCGCTTGACCAGTGCCGCGGGTTCGAACGTCACCAGCAAACCCACGCGCGCGGACATCCGCTTGGCTGAGATGAGGGCGGAGCGCAGGGTCGCATCGAGCGGCATGCGCGTCGCGGCGATTGCCGCATCGCTGGCCTTCTCTTGCAGTTCTGCCGCGCTTTCGCCCACCACGTACGCCAATTCACGGGCAAGCAGCGCGGATAAATAGGCATCCGCCAGTGGCTTGTCCTGGCCCGCCACCGTGAGCCAACCGTTGGCGAGCTGTTCACTCGCCGAGGTCAAAAGTCGCAATTCGTTGGCGTCAGCCGCCAGCTCACGCTCGCGCAGCAAGCGTTCGGAATTCCCGGCTTGGCCGATCGGACCAAGGGCGCCGACCAATTGCACCAAGCCATCCTGGGCATCAGCGGCGCCATTGGCGGCAACCACCAGCACATCGCGACGGCGACTGTGCGGATCACCGCCAAGCATCGAAATCGCGGCGCGTTGCCAGGCGGCATTGAGACGCTGTTCAGGGCCAGCAGCGAGATCGGCGACCGCGCGCACCTCATCGAGATTGGCCAGGAGCACGACTACTTCATCGCTCGGTTCGGCAGCGGGCAGCCGGGCGACAATCCCGGTCTGCGACTGGGGGAGCATCCGCTGGCTGAGATGGAGAACGACTTCGACACCATCATATTTCAAGATGGAGGGCGTCGCCACCCCGCGCGGGAAAGGCAATGGCGCACTGGTCACCTGGCTCGCATACAAGCTTGTCCAATCAGCTTGGGGCAGGCCCAGATTATGGGTCACCAGCACCGCACGAAATCCGAGATTCGCGTAATTGTCCCAGCTCAGACCCAATTCACGCGGCGGTGACGCGGCGTCGACCACGGCGATGCAATCGGTGAAGGCCGGCGCACTGGCCAACTTGGCGCTGGTCACGACGACCAAGGTGCCGTGCAACCCGGCTTTCGGCGTGGTGCACGGCTGCAAGCCATTGGGTGCGAACGGCATCACCGTCACGTCAGGCAAGGGGCTGCCATCGGGTTTCAGGATCTGCGCAGCAATCGTGGCCGGCGAGACGATCTGCAGCGGCGTTTGATAAATTTCAGCGTGCGCGTCATTAAGAACGGCGAGCAACGCCGCGGCACTGCCATCATTTCCTGCCGAAACAGCGGCCACGACTTTTATCTCGGGCTTCACTTCGGTCTTGGGCTCAAGTCCGGCAGCAGCCGGTGCGGCTTGAGGGGGAGCCTCGATTTTAGGCGGAGGCACCAACACCGCGCCAGCCTGTGCGGCCAACGACAGATTCACCGGCTGACCAACGGGTGGTTGGGGTACGGGCGGGCGCGGTTTGAGGCGCGCAAGATGCCCTATAAGCACCAGCGCGAGCAGGCCGGCAAAAATTCCGCACGCGATCCAGGCGGGAACGACTTTCGACGAAACAGTACTCACAGGATGCTTCCGATGGAGGGGGCGTCGCTACCTGCATGCAGCAAGATGGCCGTATGGAGGCCGATGACGAGGTAAGCCAACGCGCTGCCGACCAGCAGGCCCATGGCCAAGGGCAGTAGCTTGGTGCGGACGACTTCGGCACCGCCGGCGCGAACCACCGACCAGCGCACGATGAAGGCGACCAGGACCGATCCCCAGAACATTTCGAGCATGTAACTCGGCCCGAACAGCATGCCTGAAGGATGCAGGGCGAACCCCGGCGCCAGCAAGCGGATCGCGGAGACACCCGCGGTGGCGATGAGGCCGACCGCGTAACCACTCCACGAGACGTGACCGTTTTCACCGGCTCCGACCATTGATACGGCGGAATTGTATCCTCCGAAATACCAAGGCTTGGTGTCGAACGCCCAATGATATCGCATATTGTCAGCCCCCACGCCATAGACCGAGGTCAGATACACCCACCCACCGATCACGATTCCACCGCCAATCCCGATCACGGTCAGGGATGCGGTCGACCACGCTCCCAGACGTTCGCGCCGCGCGACGTTAATCAGCTCCAACTGCGCACCGGGAATGAAAAACGTATTTGCGGCAAGAAAGAAACTGGCGACGAAAGCCAGCAGCACCGCGTTTGAGCCAAAGGTCCCGATTCCCCCGAGGGCCAACAACACCGTGCCCGCGCTGTATGGCGCGAATAAACTGTAGATCAGACCCGACTCGGCGCGCAATCGGCTCGAGACGATTCCCACCAGCAGCAGGAACGCCATCAACGCGCCCGTGCCGAGCAGGCCGACCCCGGTCCACCACGCCCACCACATGGTTCCGCCAGCACAGGCCAGCAAAAGCCCGGCCGAAACGCGCGCTGATAAGGCCTCGCCATCAACGGGCTGCCAGGTACCGCGCACCACTTGGCCAAACATGGCGATCAGATGACGCCTGGCGCTCACGAGAATGATCAGGCCGTAGGCCACGAAGGCGCCAACCTGTTGTTCAAAGCGCCATGGATAGGCCGTATCGGTATTCAAGCCAGATCGTTCGCCCAGCCAAAACATGCAGCGGAAGAGGGCGAATCCGACCAGCATGCTGCCGAGCAGACCGACTTCGAAGAAGAGTGCCGTACCGATGCAGATCGCGCTCAACGAAAAAGTGATTCCCCACATGTCGCCCCAGGCCGGATCCCGCAAATGATCTTTGAGCGAGATCGCCAAACCCAGGTCAGGAATGCCGGGATTGAGCTGATGGGCCCAGCGCAGCAGGCACCACAAGCAGGTCACCCCTGCAGGCACCAGCAGCCAGGGCGATCGCCACGGCGACGGCTGATCAACCTCGGCCCCGACCAGCATCGACCACGCCCGCCCGATCGGCAGGGGGAATCGCTCGGCATCGATCCATTGCTTGCGCATGATCGCGTTGACCGCGTAGGTCGCGCAAAACAGCAGGCCTAGGAAGCTACCCCAGGCGATCAGCGGATCACGCCACGCCGACCATGGCACCACCTGGTGCGCGGCGCTCAGACCACGATCAGCCGAGCGGGCACCGGCCAGGGCATTCTCAACCGCAGCGACGCTGTGCAGCTGCACCCGTTGGACCTCAACCGAACCAGGACCGCTCAGACGCAGGTCCAATCGCCAACTTCCTGATACCGATGGCGGTACCACATACCCATATCCACCAATGCTTTCAGCCCCGTCGACCCGCAGTGGATCGGCTTGGCTGGGCCGGTTGAGACTTCCCAGGGTGAGGTTTCCCGCACTCACATCGGTCGCGTTGACTCCATCTGCGAGCAGAGCGTACTTCAGCACCGTCCCGGTCGGCAGTTCCGTGGCGCGCACCAGCGCGGTCGCCAGCACCGGCTCACCGGCGGTGAGCGCGGTCACGGTCAACGTTTGCGGATGCGCGGCATCGATGACGGTTGCCCCGGTGATCCAGCCTTCGGCCAGATTCGGGCCATGCGGCCACAGCCGATCGCTCAGTGAGGTGAGCTTGGCCAGCTGACCCTCGCGCGGGATGGTCGTGACGCCGCCGAACATCCGGTGCCAGAAGCCCTGGGTCAGCAGCGGCGACGCCAGGGCCCCAGCGAAGGCAGTCAGCAGCAATTGCTGGCGGGTCAGCAGTCGGAACCCGGTCAGACGGAAGATCAGCGCACTGATGCCGGCAACGACCAGCACCGCCCAGATCGCGGGAACCGCCAGGATCACTTCGCTCGCGCCATCGACCGCGAGCTCCATTTCCAACCAATGGATGCCGAGCGAGGTCAACGTGACCACCAGCAAAGCGGCAGCCAACAACGGTAACGCCTTGATCATGGCTGGCTCGGGCAGGAACTAAGCCCGCAGATTTCAATGGTCATGGGAGATATACGATGCCTGCTGGCGTTTGTTGAATGCACGGATCAAAAGCGTGTTGAAGCGCAGAAGTGTGAATGAAAAATCGAATTACCAAGGCTAATTCATCGCATGGTTTACCGAATATTAAACCCGTGTGGAACGCTGAATCCCAGCTTCCTCCGCCCCCGTGACGAGGTCGAAGTGTCTGATTCCCTCGGTCTTTCATTTTCAGATGAGAAGGACCTGTTTTGGGCCCTTTGAGACTCCGCACAAAAAATCGAAGCCAGGAATGACCACGTCATTCCTGGCTTCGTGCCTGCTGGGCTTGGATCGCCCAAGCAAAGGTCTCGTCACGGACGAATCATACACCTTCGAGCGCGTACACGTCACCCGCCTTACGATCGAGATCCACGACCACGGTGCCATTTTCAACAGCAATGCGCTCACCGGTAAAAAGATTCCGCAGGTGAGTTGGTCGCAATTCTCTGAACGTGACCCGCAACAGTGCAGGCTCCGGATAGCAATTCAGGGTGAACAGAACTGGAAATCCCGAGCCGTGCTGATCGGTATGCAGGATGGCGGAAGCCAAGAGCCGCGATTGTTCGACCAGGGTGATGCGGTCGAGGGTCGAGCCGCGCCCTTTGGTACCGGCATTGTCGACTCCCCCGCCCTCGCCCCAGGTCTCCCAACTGACGGGGGCTTCTTGACTCAATCGCACGTGCCACGTGCTGGTTCTGGTCACCAGGTCGCTGAGGGTCGAGATGCTCGTCAGCGACTCGAGATCTGGTTCCTCCTGACCAAGGTAATCACGGTGGATGAGCTGGCCTTTTCCGAGCGTGCCGGACATGGGCGTGGCCAGACCGAGGAAATCAAGTGGTGCCCCATGTTCATCGGTAGTCGGCCACGGCCCGCTGACGAGCAATGTACCGCCAGCCTCGACCCAAGAAAGTAAAGCAGCAGAGGCACTGCGGGTGGCGATCGGTGAACCGGGATAGCAGACCAGCTGATACCGCGACAGTTCATGTGGCCGGGCAACGATATCGACGGCTCCGGGTTGAAATCCGGCGGCCTCGATGACCCGATGCAATCCCATGTATTCACGACTGGCCAGCCCAGCGCGAATGCCATTGATGAGGGGGACGCCAACATGCAGCTTGCCATCATCACAAGGCGACGGGTCACCTATCGACGTGTGCCGGTGATGAACGAGATCGTAGACCACCGCCGCGTCTGCTTGCACCTGCAGATCATCCCAATGGGGAATGTTTGCGGTGCACAATTTATAGGTCTCGGTCAGAACCCCATGGCTTGGTCGGATATGACCATGCGGACTGACCGGGCAATCACCCCAAACCCGGCGGTCGTGAAACATGAACCAGGCGAGCGATTTGCAGCCGTTCGCCAGGGCACATCGGGCCATGAAGCGCATGTGCTCATCGCTGACGCGACTGGTCAAAACCTTTTCCCAGGTGCCTGACATGAACTCTGCCGACCACGTGTAATCAACACTCGCATTCATCAACCGCAAAA
Organism: Planctomycetales bacterium; assembly: GCA_025362255.1. Lineage (GTDB taxonomy): Bacteria > Planctomycetota > UBA11346 > UBA11346 > UBA11346 > CAIUVD01. Next base: position 7,874 of record JANYGY010000120.1, on the reverse strand, counting down.
CGCGCGCCATGCTGCTATAACCAGACCAGCTCAAGAAGGTGCCGCGATAGAAATCATAACCGACGATGCCTCGTCCGGGCTTATCAGGTGATCCCTTGACTGCTTTTTCAAAAGATGGCATGCGCGTTGGCACGCCCTCAGGCAGATGGGGATTGAAATTGGTCATGAATAGGATGTCGGACACCCCATTGGCAATATGCATCGAACGCAATTCGCCGATATATCGACACATGCACCATTCCTTGAACTCAACCCAATCCAGGTACCAGGACACCTTTCCTGAAATGTCGAGTGGCACATCGCGAGGAGGTTGCAGGTCCTCGATCACCTGACCGCGGTTGGCCCAGGGAATGGCACCCACCGTGCGGTATTTTTCCAGGAGGAATTGGTGATAGAACCCTCCTGCCCGCAGATTAATCGGATTATAATCACTTTCCAGGAATGAGTCCTTCACAATGTAGCTGATCTCGTTGTCGAGATTCACCATCGTGATGAAGCCACCGTTTGAAGCCAGGCGCGGACGGATGATCTTGTCCACTTCCGTCAACCAGCGATTGCACCAGGCGAGATATTCCGGGTGGAGATAACTCGGCTGACTTCCTTCGCTGCGCGCGATCCAATACCCTTGGGTGGTGCGATTCTGATGGTTCCACACCATCATCGATGGATCACCGGTTACCAACCATTGAGGGTGACCGCCGAACTCCATCTCATTGCAGCAAAAAGGCCCACAGCGGAAATTGAGGGTCAGACCGCGTTGGTGCACGAGATCGAGAAAGCGGATCAGATTCAATGAGGGATTCGTGCGACCAGTGAAGTCGAGCATGCCGGCAGGGTTTTGCGCATCAGGCGGCCCAACGAGGTGGGTGCTCCACTGCACATACGTAGTCACGCAACTGATGCCGGTGTCGACGAACCGGTCGAGAACCGCTTCCCAAAATCGTGGTTCAAGGCGGAAGTATTGAATCTCAGCGCCGAAAATGTCTTTGGATTGGATACGCACGGAATTCCTCAAGGTTCGTCTATGGAAAGTAGGTAGTCAGCGGCCCGATGCGAAAGTCCTACATCGGGCTGATCACCTGTAGTGAGCCGCTTATGCCGCGCCAAGATCAACGCGCAGCGAGCAGAGTCCGAAAGCCGGCACCGTCACTCGCAGTACGCCAATACTCTCTGGTTTCAGCAGAGCACTTCCCGGAATAGGTTGCTCCATGACATCGACGAGCTGCCCAGAAGACAGTAGACGACCAAGGGCGGATCCGGCTTTGACGCTGACCTGTAGGTCGATTCCAGTAGGATTGTTGAGGCGCAAGATCAACGCATCAACACCTGATTCTGGACGCTTAATTGCCAGCACCGTCAGCGCTGCCGGTTCAACCTGCAACAAGTGACCAGCCGCAGGCAACCGACCCGTATGTCGGCTGGTTCCGACTACTCGAACCGGATGATTAAAGGCACGTCCAGCACGGACGGCTTCCGGAATGGTGACCTCACCAGACACCGGCATCAGTGCAACATTGATTACATGCTGGCCGACTTCCGGCAACGGATCCGGATCATACGTCGAGCGGATCAGATTCAAACGCAGTGTGGACATACCCTGAATCGTTTCCAGGGCGTGGCCATATTTGCTGTCGTTCAAGAGAAGCAGTCCAGCACCGGCGGTTGATTGCTTGTCAGTAACCTTTCCTTGGAGCAATCCCCATTGCAGGCCAGGAACTTCTTCGCCCGCATTGAAACTGCGTTCACGACTACCAAATGGAATCTCGCACGTCAGCTTGGCCTCAGCCAAGGTGGTCGCTATGGCTAAGCGAATAAATGGCACGCCAACCGTTGGCGAGCCGATTTCACGCCAGGTCGACCGTATGCGGATGTGCAGACGCGGATCACCTTGGCGAAGTTCATAGGTCACCGTGAACTCTGACGCAGCAACCGTAAAAGTAACTTCCAGCGCAGCGATATACGGACCATTACCAACGCGACGCATCCCGGTGCAGGTCGGCGCCTTGAGATCGTGGGCGTGATCGATTGCCCAGGAATTCATCGAATGCGGGCGTTCAATACCGTATTCTAACACAGACGCAGGATTGTCAGGCGAAACAAGATCATGGCCGGTCCGCTTATCGACCAGACGACGAATGCCGCCCGTCTTCGGCTCGATTTCGACACGAAGAAGAGCGTTTTCAATACCTTCCAAGGTCAAATCGTGGAATGAATAAATCGCCGGGAAGTCGTCTCTCCCAAGCTGCCAAGCCCCGGTGGCGGGTGCGGACAAACCGCTATTCGTCTCACTGACGGTACAATGGATGTATCCCAGACTTGCAATGGATGCCGGGAACGCCATCCGGACAAAGTCATGGCCCCAGGCAGTTCCCTTATCAAGGATCTGGGTCAAGGCCGGAGCCCCACCTGACATCTGCACAGAGAACTGCTGGCGATGGAAAGGTATGTTCGCGTAGTCGCGGGCATTTTCCCAAACGGTCGCTTCAACGACTTCCTGCCGATCACCTTGATCCAGATGAAACAGCACGAATTCACGATCATCGCCAGTCACAGAGCCATCGGCTAATGACTGATCGCCATGGGTGGTGCCATGGCCGGCTCCACCAGAAAAACCGCTGCGCAGATTAAATGGTATCACCGCAGGGGAAGAAGTCTGTGTGGCATGTTCATCGGTGGCGATGACCGCCGCCAAGGCACGCAAAGACTGAGTTTCGATCTGCGAGGTGGTCGCCATGCTCTGCTGGAACAGACCATGAGAATAGGTCCGTGAATCATGGACACAGGAACCCGGAAGGATGTCGTGGAACTGCGAAAATAGAATGTTGCGCCATGCACCCTCAAGCCGCGTCGCGGGATATGCATGTTTCAACACCGACGCACTGCACGCAGCGGCTCGTTCAGCATCATCAAGACGATTTTCGCCAAGTCGGTTTGCCCGCTTCAAAACGGATTGCGAGGTATAGCAGCCGGTGAAGGCGAAGTTCAATTCTTGTTTGATGATCGGTAGACGAGTGCGGACGCTATCTAACTCGGTGAAGAACTTGTAAGCTGACGAAAGCACCAACTCGGGAAAGATCGGCCATTGCTGGATCTCGCGAAACCGCAACAGGTCACGCCGGGTCGGTCCTCCGCCATGGTCGCCGACACCAAAAATGAAGGGAGCGAAACGCAGGGAGGTTTCGGTGTGCCACGATCCGATCCGGTCGAGAATCATCCGCGGGCAGAAGACCCCATTATATCCTCCACGCATGCCATTGAATACCAGGATCTCCGATTCATCGGGTCCATGCCAGCGGAACGCCTGCGGCCATTTCTCGGCATGTGCGCCCGGCCGATGGAGAAAGCTGAATTTGACTCCCGATTGCTGGAGATAGGTCGGCATAGTCGCGGAATGGCCAAAGGTATCAGGTGCCCAATCAATAGACAAACCGTCTGGGGTAAAGCCGAAGAGCCGTTGCAGATAATTCTTCGCATATAATACCTGCCGGCACAGACTCTCACCGCTCGCTAGATTCTTGTCTCCTTCAACCCAATGGCTGGCTGCGACTTCCCATCGCCCGGCTTTGACATGCACCGCGATCCTGGCGAGCAGTTCGGGGGCATGCTCTTCAAGGATGCGATAGATCTCGGCTTGGCTTTGCGTAAAGTGGAACTCCGGAAACTCCTCCATCAACGTGAGGACCGTCACAAACGTGTCATGGACAATGCCCACGGTTTCAGGCCAGGACCATTGCCAATTCATATCGATATGGGCATGTCCGATGCCATAAATTCGATACGATTTGGCAGTGAGGGCGATGGGTGCCAATATCGCCTCGGCAGCGAGGACCCTCGAGATGACCGTTGAATCACCGACGCTAGACGTCTCGAACCGGGTGCGTGCCTGTTCGATCAAAGGCACCCAAGTCGCACGCTGGTCCGGATGCAGATCGCACAGCATCGAACAGAAGCGCAGTTCACATTCGATGCGCTCCAGATGAGCCTGATCGCCCGCATGGCTTTGACTCAGGGCTCGTTTAGTGCGCGAAAGATCGATCGAGATAGCGGTCATGAAAGCAATCCTTACTTCGTTGGTTCAAGCGATATCAGCGACGGGTCCCTGTTCAATGGGCGCACGTTCACTGGTTTAACAATGGTCAGATTAAGACAATATTCCAGGTTTCAGCGGACAACATTCCCGTCACGGTCATTGTCTGACAATGAATGCCTGATGATTCGATTGATAGGATCTGCCCGTTGGGACCCTGAACGCTGAGCAGAGGCTGTATCCGGTGTACCCGGATGATGAGGGTTCGTTCGCGACCAAATGGAATGCCAGCAGATATTTTTCCGGAGAGGGATAGCGATGTACCTATTTGTTGTAAAGTAAAGAGTGTTTTGCAATAATGCCCATCAAGGTACCGCGTTGACGTGCCGTCATCTTCATACAACTCCGATTCGCAATCAGCGCCGGTATAGACATCTAGAATCAGTTCTTTGATGTGGGACGAGTGGATGTCCGCGTCGGCTGACTGACGGGGAATGATGCACCCTGAACGGACATAGATGGGAACCTCATGCAGCGCCGCCGCGCAGGTAAATTCCCGATCGCCTGGAACCTGCTTTCCACTTTCTAATTCCCACCAGTTGCCTTTGGGGAGGTATACAGTTCTTACGTTTGCAGCGGAAAGAATCGGTGCCACTACCAGGTCAGGCCCGAAAAAATATTGGTCCCAGCGATATGTCAGGGGATTTTCGGGATCGGACAGATACATTCCGCGAACCAAAGGAATACCGACATCATGATGCGCGCGCATTGCGGTGTAGATATAAGGGAGCAGCGCATGTCTGATCCGTAGCCAATGCGCGCAGGCTCCGTTTACCAGGTCATCGTAGTCGTAAGCCTTACGACTACCGCATCCAGGTGCGCTATGGAAGCGCAGGATGGGATTGAACACCCCGAACTGGAGCCACCGCAGGTATTGGCTTGGCTCCATGATCGAGACGCCTGCCGCATTCGTGGTTAGCAGATCGGAAGCTACGCCAAAGCCACCGATGTCATGACTAATGCTTGAAATGCCCACGCCACCAGCCCGGATGGTGAATTCGCACTCCAACTTCAAGACTGAGTAATCCGAATTAGCGTCTCCGGTAAAAAACGCGCCGTAGCGGTGGGATCCCAATCCGCCATACCTGGCGAGCAGCATTCCCCGACGCCCTGAGCGTTGCGATTCCTCGAAAAAAACTTTGTTGGTGACCAATTGCCCGCAGGTTCCTGACATTTGACCTCGGGATCCGTCATTCCACCAATAGTCCAGGCCAAGGTCCATCAATTCCGTATGACAGGTTTTTCGAAATGACGCATTCTGCTGTTTGTTGCAGATGTCGACTTTTGCCATGCGCAGATGCTTGCCATTGTATTCCCGCGTCCTTATTTCGACATCAGGTCCAGCATTGGCAACATACTCGTCAAAGTGAGTATCATCTTCACGGACATCCAACGGATGATCGTTGAAGACCACCTCCATGCCAAATTGGTGACATAGGGCCAAAAATCGCTTGGGATCAGGGATCAATTCCGGGTTGAACTCCCAATGACCCCAGCCCTCCTTGTGCCATTCCATGTCCATGACCAGGGTGGCCAGGGGGTAACCGTTAGCGGCAAAAGTTTTGCCTATCTCCGCAACTTCAGTTTCGGTAAATGCCGGCCAACGGGATAAAATAATGCCCAGGCTTTTATGTCGAGGTAACGGCGCAGGTCCGCTGAGCAGGCGAAAATCCTTCAGAGCCAAAAGATAATTTTGTGCATAAGCAAAGAAATACCAATCCTGAGACCCAGGATTGGTGCGTTCGATTGGAAAATCATCAGCATCCATAATCGCACTGGTGCTGTCATTGAGCATGCAGTAACCACTATGAGAAAGAATTCCGGGAGCGAATTTCCGGGCTTCCTTGTACCAGTTGAAGGTGCGTTCAATGGCTCCGCGATCATCATTGTAGCTTCGCTTGCCGCCTTGAAGCCAGTCACGCTTGTTGAAATATTCGGGTGGATCCGGATGCTGCTCGCTGAGCAACGGGTCGATTTCGCAGAAAATCCATGTTGGCCAGCTGGTGGCGGATACATCAGGCGATTCCATGGTCGCCGGATGAACGCCATCAAGGGCAGCTGCCGTGCCCATATAGCGATCAAGGCTCCGCAAGGTGCCTCCGAGATTCTGATGATCGCGATCATCAGGACGCCAGAATTGGACCAATCGACCATCTTTCCATCTGATCTCCAAGTTGATCCGATTGTTAGGAAGATGATTATCGCGTGAGCGGATCTCAATGGCAGTGGTGGTCAGAACATCCCAAGCACCGTCTCGAGTGATGGAGAGGAAAGGCAGTGGGTTTTGCGTCTCATAGGCCAGCATGCTTCGCCGATCCTCGAAGGTTCCGGTGGGTGAATATTCGATTCGAACCAAAGACGGAGATAAGCTGGTGAAGCGACGGTTTCCGAGGACGATGCGATGAGTGTTCATGTATTCCTGAGTAGATTTTGGTTCGATATTATGCGAGGATGAGGCCGGATGGATCGCTATTCAACAGGACACAGGGTCCACTCCATCATGCCATTTCGCGGAGGTAGGGTTGTATCGTGCAATTGCGGCAGAATCTCAGCGTCCCCCATCTGGCAGCTCAGGCTGTCATCGTTCATGAGACGTAACGGCATGAGAATAGGGCCAGATTGGGTGATGAGATCTTTGACTATCCAACGTTGGTGAACGGTAACAATTTCGCACCAGCTAATCGAGATCCCACCATATCCGCCCCCTGAAATCCTCAGTCGTTGAGGTTTCCGGGTCTGCAAAATGGCGGCCTGGGTGCCGCAGCTCCCTGGGCTGCGCGGATCCGGTTTCGGGGATCCCGAAAAGATGACGTGCCATTGGTCTTGGTCCTGAAGCTCGATCATCAGGAAAGGCAACCCATGGGCATCAGGGAGCACATAGCGAATAAACAGTAGATCATTTGATCGACCGTAAGTCAGGTGATCAAGGGCTTGCTTAATGATATCGCACAATGATCGGAGCTGGCTTGCAATGGCCCCTTGAGGGAGGCAGGCGGGACGCTGCGAACGCAGTCGCTGATCTTCGTCGGGACCAAGACGTCCACATACGGCCAGAAGTCGATTTAAATGCGTGACTATGAGTTGACAATCCGCCTCAGGTCGTCTCGGATCATAGGCTCGTTGCACCCATTCCTGCAGACCAATGGTGAGTAGATCTAATTCCGAAGAAACGCGGATACCGTGAATAAAATTTGATGGTGCTGTTGAATTATTTTCAAGTGTGGCAAGCGCCAGTTCATGGATCGCCGCACGATCCTGTTGGGTAGTGCTGATCGGACCTCTCAGATAGGCATTAAGGGTGGTCGCTATTGGCTCGCGCAGCTGGCGGATGATCGCCTTCGCCAAAAGTCGCTGGTGAGGACTCAGCTCAGGCGCTTCGCATGCGATCGCTTCATCCCAGGCCAATGCCGGATCCTGGTTGCGGCACAGGGCTGCGAATACCCGGACAACCACTCGACGCTCATCCCATCCTCTCCAGGCCATCTCCCATTCACTGAGCATGGCTCCGATAACCGAAGAGTGGCCACGTCCATGCTCAATAAAAGATTCGACATTTCGCGGGGCCAAGGCCCAGGGTACGATGACGGCTTCGGCCCCATGCCGTGAATATTGTTCAAGCCACCGATGGCGACGACGGTTCACAAAATGAGCCTGGATGCCCTGGGGATCAATCACTTCGTCATAGCCCCAATGACTCCAGCAAATGTCCTTGGGCAACTGGCTCAGGGCTTCGGGAAACAGTTCAAGGAAATCATCCCATAACCACAATCGACGACCCAGGCCATTG
>JANYGY010000188.1 GCA_025362255.1 Planctomycetales bacterium | reverse complement strand
TTCAATCGGCTCTCGGGTGGTCCGGGCCGGTTGAAAACCGGCGGTCCCAGGGTCTGTCACGCCTCAAGCGTCAGCGGGCTTTTCAGCGGCTGGAGCGGGCGCGGCGGCAGCAGCCGCGGCTTTGCGCTCGGTCTTCTGCTTGGCGGCATGCTTGCGCAGCGACCGGCGAGTGGCCTTGACGTGACCTTTGACGGTCTTCTTGGGCTTGCCGGTGGCGGCTTTGGCGGCCGCCTTGCGTGAGCCGGCGCCGGTCGCGGGCACTTCATAGCCAGCGTGCTTGAGCAGGCTGGTCAGGCTTTCGCTGAGCAGCGCGCCACGGGCGACCCATGACTTGAGCGCTTCGACATCGATCTGGATGTTCTGCTTGCCCAGCAGTGGATCATAGGTGCCCAGGATCTGGTTGGCGACGCCTTCACGGTGCACGCGCTTATCGCATGCGATGATGCGGAAGAACGGGCGATGGATGCGACCAAAACGGGACAAGCGGATGCGAACAGCCATAAAATCCTCAGCGGGGTGCCTTTTCGGCAGCGGGGCGGAAGAGCATGTAGGCACGGCGTGACCTGCAAGGAAAAAGGAACCCCACGCTTTCCTGAGGCCGAACCTGCGGACTATTCGCGCGTGACCACCCCTAACGCCCACCTTCTGCTGCCTGTCTCCCTTTCCCCTGAGGCAGCCACGCCTTATTCAGAAGCCGCGACCCGTATCGCCGCCGCCCAGACCGTGATCTTGACGACCCACCTCAATCCCGATGGCGACGGCATCGGGGCGGGTCTGGCGCTGCAATTGGCGCTCACCCGGATGGGCAAGCAGGTGCGTTTCCTGTGCCCGTCGAAAATCGCCCCTGGCTACGCGTATCTGCCAGAGTTCAGCAGCATCCGCGTGATGACGGAAGCAGCCCAGGCGGCGGCAGAACCACGCGCCGATGTGATCATCTCATGCGATGCCGGCGATCGTGAGCGCATCGGCGCGGTGTGGGGCGTTGCACGCGGCACGTTCATCAATCTCGACCACCATTCGACCAACACCAATTTCGGCGACCTGAATGTGGTCGATCTCAGTGCCGAATCGACCGGGGTGGCGGTCAGCCGGTTGCTGACCTGCCTCGATCAGCCGATCGATCGGCTGATCGCCGAATGCCTGTACACGACCATCGTCTTCGACACCGGTCGCTTTATGCACAGCAACACCACGGCGCACACGTTTCGCTGGACGGCCGCGTTGCTGGATACGGGCATCGATGCGTCGGCGATCAACCGCAAGCTGACCTACACGCGCACGGTCAAGGATCTCGCGATCCAAAAGTTGGGTCTTGAGCACCTGCGCGTCGATGATCAGGAACCGCGCTTGGCGGGCATCGTTTTGACCGCGGCCGACATCGCCGCGGTGGGCGAGCCCGAGGACTGGGGCGATCTGGTCGAGATTCCGCGCAGCCTGCGCGGTAACGAGGTCGCGTACCTGCTGCGCGAAAAGCGCAACGCGGACGGCACCGTGGTGGTGCGGGCAAGCATGCGCTCAAACCCGCCCTACCGGATCGGCGATGTCGCCCTCGCATTTGGCGGCGGCGGCCATCAGCAGGCTGCTGGCGCCACGATTCCCGGTGATCTCGCGACGGTCCTCCCGGATCTGCTGCGCCGTCTGCGGGCGACCTTGAGCTTGTGAGCCGAATGGTGCTGGGGCTGAACAACTCCACGAGCTGCCTGTGACTCTGCCCAATACATTGGTCGAACGCGATCTCGCGGTGCTCTGGCATCCATGTGCGCAGATGCGTGATTACCGTGATTTTCCGCCGCTGGAGATCGTCGGCGCGCAAGGATGCCACCTGCATCTGGCAGATGGCTCGACCCTGATCGACGCGATGAGTTCCTGGTGGTGCAAATCCCTCGGCCATCGCCATCCGCGGCTGACCGCGGCTTTGCACGCCCAGGCCGATGCGTTCGAGCATGTCCTGCTGGCCAACACCACCAGCCAGCTGGTGGTGCGTTTTTGCGAGCGACTGCTGGCGGTTGCCGGAGGACGTTTCGCCAAGGTCTTCCTGGCCGGCGATGGCAGCACCGGGATCGAAGTCGCGCTCAAGCTCGCGGTGCAATTCCAGGCTCAGACCGGCCAGCCACAACGCACCCGCTTTGCCCATCTGCAGCACGGTTATCACGGTGAGACCATCGCCACCATGAGCGTCAGCGATTGCGCTGAATACCGCGCCCCCTTCGCCGCGTTGTGCTTCCCAGCCACCGTGCTCACCGGCCTGCCCTATCGCAGTGGCCCGCACGATCCGCAGTGGGACGACGCCAGTGCCGAGTGGCCGGCGATCGAGCGCCAATTGAGTGACGTCGCCCCCCACCTGGCGGGCATCATCGTCGAGCCGGTGCTGCAAGGTGCGGGCGGCATGCGCCTGTATTCGCCGGATCTGCTGCGCCGGTTGCGGACGTGGAGCGAGGCCAACGGCGTGTTGCTCCTGGCCGATGAAGTCGCTACCGGCTGCGGTCGATTGGGCGCCTGGCTCGGCTGCCATCTCGCGGGCATCGAACCCGATATCGCAGTGCTCTCGAAGGGCCTCACCGGCGGATATCTGCCGTTGGCGGCGACGCTGACCAGCCAACGCATCTACGACGCTTTCGACGGCGAGTGGCATGCGGGTCGCGCCTTTCTGCATTCGAATACCTACAGCGGCAATCCCTTGGCCGTGGCGGTGGCCGACGCTGCGCTGAGCGTGTTCCACGCCGAGGATATTTTCGGCCAGGTCGCCAGGCGCGGCCCAGCTCTGCGCGAAGGCTTGGCCGCGATCGGATCGCCGTTCTTACGTTCAGTGCGCGGCTGCGGGATGATGGCCGCGGCTGATCTGACTCAGTCCGATGGCTCGCCGTGGCCCCGTGCGCGGCGCATGGGCCTGCGGGTGTACCGTGCGGCGATCAGGCATGGCGCGCTGCTGCGCAATCTCGGTGACACGGTCTATCTGCTGCCGCCGCTGATCGCCGATGACGCCGTGATCGCCCGTCTGCTGGCGATCACCGCGGCGGCGGTCGAGGAGGCCTGTCATGGCGGAGACTGAATCTGCGTTGGATACCTCCTCTTTGCACGCTCGCGAAAAGCAGTTGCACGCCAGCTTCGCTCGCCGGACGGGACGCGAACTAGCTCACGTCGCCGGCAGTGACGATTTGTACAAAGCACCGGCGATCGTGCTGATGCATGGAACGCAAAGCGATCCGATCTTCTGCTACGCCAACCTCGCGGCGCAGCATCTGTGGGGCTATTCGTGGAGTGAATTCTGCGCCATGCCGTCACGTCTGAGCGCCGAGCCAGAAGTCCAGGCGGATCGCGAACGGCTGCTGAGACAAGCCCACGAAAAAGGTTACATCGCTGACTATTCCGGCGTCCGCATCGCCCGCGACGGCCGAAGATTCCACATCAGCAACGTGATCTTGTGGAATGTGGACGACGACCACGGGCTCCGCTGCGGTCAGGCCGCCGTATTCCGTATCTGACCGGCCTTCTGCTTATTTTTTTGGCTCTTCCGTCTGCTCTGTGGGTCGCCTACGCGCAAGGGGCTGATCGCGGGCCATTTTGCAGCTGGGCATAGATTGATGGCATGCTGACGACTGATGCCCTTACCAAGCTCCTTAAGCTCCCTAAGCATTGGTCGATCGAGCGGACCGAGATCAGGATGTCACCCGACGAGGCTCATATCTGGTTGGTCCATGATCGTGGTCATTTCCCATGTCCGACGTGCCTGTGCTTGTGTGCGGTTCACGACCATACGAGTGAGCGTATGTGGCGGCATTTGGATCTGTGGAAGGCGCAGACATTTCTCCATGCGCGCCTTCCGCGGATACAATGTCCGGATCATGGGGTAGCTCAGATCACGGTGCCGTGGGCAACACCATTTCTGAATATGACGATGGATCTTGAACGCGAGGTCATCTCTCAGGTATTGGCCTGCAAGACGGTGAGCGGTGCCTGCGGGGTTCTTGGTATGGGCTGGGATCAGGTGCGTGGTGTGATGATGCGTGCGGTCGAACGCGGCATGGCGCGTCGAGCGGATGATGATGTCACCTATATTGGCGTCGACGAGAAGGCCCTATTGAAGCGGCATCGCTATGTCACGCTGGTGTACGACCTGGAGCGTAAGCTGGTGCTGGACGTGATGCCGGAGCGCACCGAAGAAAGTTTACTTTCCTTCTATCGGACGTGGAAACCAGCACGTTTGGAGAATATCAAGATGATCACCATGGACATGTGGGGGCCATATAAGACGGCCACGCTCAAGATGGTGCCACTGGCCTGGGATAAGATTGTTCATGATCGTTTTCACGTCGCCCAGCACATGGGCAAGGCCGTGGATCGTGTTCGTATCGACGAGCATCGCGGGCTGATGGAGGCCAGCGACAACACTCTCAAAGGCACCAAGCACTGGTGGCTCTACGGACAGGAAAATCTCCCGCGACATCTCCTGGCCGACCTCGCCAACCTCGTCGCCAGCGACCTCCAAACCGCCAAAGCGTGGACCGTCAAAGAACACCTGCGACACCTGTGGGCCATGACCTCGGTAGACACTGCGCGCGACTACGCCACCGCCTGGGCCAGGGTCGCCAAAGACACCGGACTCAAGCCCGTCATTGCCGTCGCCGATCTCGTCCTCAACCACCTCGACCAGATCATCAACTTCGCCAGAAACCCCGTCACCAATGCCGGAGCCGAAGGCATCAACAGCATCGTCATGACCCTCCAAAGAGCCGCACGCGGCTACCGCACCTGGCAGACCTTCAGGATGGCCATTCTCTTCTATTGCGGTGGGCTAGCCCTGTACCCGACCTTGCCGCGATCAGCCCCTTGCGCGTAGGCGACCCACAGAGCAGGCGGAAGAGCCTGATTTTTAGAGACTGTCTAGGAATTCCCGACCGAGGAGACGGCGAAAGCAGCGGCTGGCTGCCAGGAAGACGGAGCGAAGAGATGCTGGAGGCATCGCGAGTGCAGCCTGACGCCGTAGACACCGCTGATTTTCGCCGTCTCCGACCGAGCGGAATTGCTAGACAGTTTCTTAGAGTGGCGGGTCGGTCACGACCCGATGATAGCCCGACGCCGCGGCGCGTTCGTTGCTCAGGTATTTGATCGCGACCACCCGATTGCCCCGCGCGTTGTACACGACCTTGTCCATCAGATGGCGG
>JANYGY010000079.1 GCA_025362255.1 Planctomycetales bacterium | reverse complement strand
CTCGAACTCACGGGCGTCGGGATACGGGAAGACGGTGTCGTGCGTGCCGACAAACGCGGTGGCGCCGAACACCTCTTTGGTGGTGCGATAGAATGCCTGTTCGATCTCGCTGCAGCGTGCGCGGTGCAGCTCCATGACCTGATTGACCGCCGCTTGGCGTTCGGCCTCGCGACCGGCTTCGCCCAGCCACATCAGCAGGCTGTCGCGCACCAGCTCGCGGCCACCGCTGAGCTTGGCATAGGCCTCGGCCTGATGGCGCGAAAACCAGTAGCCATTCTTGGTGGGGTTGCCGTCGTGGGCGGCGGGGAAACCCCACTCATCCTTCATCGCCCCGGCCAATGGCACGTCGGCATATTGGCGCATCGTTTCGGCCTCGAAGGCGATGAGATGCGGGCCGAATACTGACGGATAATCGAAGGTCACGCGCACGATGACGCAGGCTTTGCGCCCACCCGCGGAGGGCACGGTCAACGCCAAGGTGTTCCGTGTTGCCTGCCCAGGCGTGCACGTGGCAGTGATGTCCTGCACGCTGCCCGCGTCGATCGCGGCCGAACCCGTGCGCACATAGGAGTACACCCGCTCCAAGCGCATCCCGGTGGCATCGACGCCGGCAATCGCGTCGCCGTGATTGTTGGAATAAGTCACCTGCGTGGCGACGGTGTCGCTGCCGCCGAGATCGATTTCGGTCAGCCACAGGCGCTCTTGCAACTCGTCGGGATAGCGCTGCTTGAACGTTGGAATCGAGTGCCGTGGATCGAACTCCAACGCCACGCCGAGACCACCCTGCTTGGCGTAGATCACCGCCTGCTTGAGCCAGTCATGCACCGCAGGCTCGACCATCTGACGATTGGGGCAGCGCATCGTCGTGGTCAGCAAGGTGAACGGCGCGTGGGCGATGGCCGCATCCAGGTATTCACGGTAGCCATCGGCCACCATCTCACGCTCTTGCGGAAACCACGCGCCGATGACCGGCGGCACCGTTGTCGGCAGGCGCAACGACGGCTCGGCGGTGGCGCCTTCGACGTGCGAGGTCATCAGCATTAGGGCGATGAAGACCGTCGCCCAGGTACCTGCCGCGAGGCCAGGAAGAGGTCGGGCCTTAGGCTGTATTTCAGTGAACATGCACTGAGGGTACCTCAGTCGGATCGATCTGGCGATGGCTTGAGCTGCGAAATGACGAGCTCAAACCTCCGACGGTCATTCCGCGAGAACGGTCACGGTCGAACCGACGAAGCGATTGAGCTGCACCATCAGGGCCGCGCCGGTCTGCAAGCCGTCGGAAAAGCCGAGGCCGAGATAGCACGACCGTGGGATTCCTGGATAGGCACTGTCCAGATGCTGCCAGCGATCGTCGATGTACGCCTGATTCCAGGCGTGGCCGACCCAACCGCCATAATCGGTGGCATAGACCAGGCCGACCTGGATCCGCGCGGGAATGCCGGCGATGCGCAAGGCGGCGGCGAGCAGCGTGGCATGTTCGGTGCAGTCGCCTTGCCGAGTGCGGAAGGTTTCAAGCGCCGAGGCGTCGCCTTTGCCGAGATCCTTGGTGGTGATGTGCGAGCGCACCGCCAGACGCAGCCGCTCGGCACGTTGCATTTCGGTGCCCTCGCCGATCGCTGCGTCGACCCAGGCGCGCAGGGCCGGGTCATCTAATTCGAGCTGCCCCGTGGGGGCGAGGAATTGAGCCCGTGCGGCTGGCGCCAGGACATTCGGTGCTGATTCAGCCGCCAAGGTGACGACGCCGGATTCTTCGCGTTGGAATGGGTCTTCGGGCAGCGCCGGGCCGGCGGGGATGCGCAGGCGATTGATCGGCCCGCGCCCCGGCGGCGGCCCGGCTTTGGCGACCAGTCCGGTGGGCGGCAGTTCGGCGCCAAGCAGTGCCATCGGGCCGTCGCTGGGTTTGAACTCCATGACCATCATTCCCAGATTCATCGTCATTCCGACCAGATTGCCTTTCCGGTCCAAGCGCATCACCATCGGCAACGGCATCAGGTCCATCAGCACATTGAAATTATGCTGATTGCCCTTGGTCGCCAGCCACGTGGCGGTGCTGGTGATCACCGCCACCTGATTTCCAATCAGGCCAAGCGTGGTGAACTTGGTCTGGCTGCCGGCGACGGTACCCGCGGCGGTGGCAAGCTCGACCAGTGATTTCCGTGACGCCTCATCGCCCAACAGACGCACGCCGGGCTTCAAGGTGAGCAGAATCGGCGTCGTCCGGCCAAGTCGCGCCAGCGTACCGGTGACCTTCGTCTCACCGGATGCCGGGTCGCTGGCGACCGCACCGACGGCGCTTGAGATGCTGCCGTTCTCATCGCGATCGAAGCGAAATCCGCTGATCGTCCCGTCAGGACCCTCGACGAAAACCTGAGTATCGCGCATCACCATGCGGAACTCGGGTTGCCCGGGCAGCGAGCGCTTGATCACCATCAGCATCTCGACCGTCAGTTCGTTTCGACCATCCGGCAACGTCCGCGCACTCTGGTGCAAGGTCGCCAACGGCTGACCCGCCAACGTCCCTGAAAACCACAGGTCTTCGGCCGCAAGTGAGAGATGCACACAGCACACGGTTAGCAACAGCAGGAAGCGCATCCCTAAGTCCTACATGACCTGAACGCTGATGGGTAGCGCCCACCTGCCCAAAGGACTCAGATCTCTGCGCCTTGCCGTGTACTCCTGTTTCGTCGGAGTCCGTCGGAATCCGACTGAGTCCGTCTGAGTCCGTCTGAGGAGGTTCGATGAATGTTTCCGCATTTGGCGTTCCTCATCATCGATGAACCAAGATGATTTTTTAACGTTGAACTGACATGACCACCATCCACCTCGCTTTTCAGGTCGATTACCGTTTCGACGTGCACGTCACGCGCGACGTCTTCGCCCCGGACAATCAGATCCTGGCCGACGTCCTGGCGCCGCCTGCTGGGGATCGCCCGGCGCGCGCCCTGATCTACATCGATGAAAAGGTCCTCGCCGCGTTTCCTCATCTGCCGCGCCAGATCCACGCTTGGTTCACGGTCCACGAAGCGCGCGGCATCTGCCTGGCGGCCGCGCCCGAGATCGTCGCGGGTGGTGAATCTGCCAAGGGCAGCTTCGCGATCGTCGAGCGGGTCGGGCGCACCTGCCACGACCTCGGCATCTGCCGGCACAGCTACATCGTGATCATCGGCGGCGGCGCGGTGCTCGATGCGGTGGGCTTCGCCGCGTCGCTGGTCCATCGCGGCATCCGCCAGATCCGGCTGCCGACAACCACCCTCGCGCAAGGCGATGCCGGACTCGGAGTCAAAAACGCGATCAACGCTTTTGGCGCCAAGAATTTCCTCGGCACATTCACCCCGCCGCGAGCGATCATCAACGACAGCCGATTCCTCGAAGCCCAGGACGACCGCAGCTGGCGCGCTGGCGTGGCCGAGGCGGTCAAGGTCGCCGCGATCAAGGACGCCGCGTTCATGCATGAGCTGGTCACCCTGGCGCCACGCATCGCCGCCCGCGATCTGGCCGCCCTTGAACGGGTGGTGCTGCGCTCGGCTGAATTGCACCTCGATCATATCACCCGCGCCGGGGATCCCTTTGAACAAGGCAGTTCGCGGCCACTCGATTTCGGTCATTGGTCGGCGCATCGCCTCGAAGTCCTCACTGCCCACCGCCTGCTCCACGGCGAAGCAGTCGCGATCGGAGTGGCGATCGATCTGCTGTATGCCGTCGAGCTGGGGCGGATCACCACTGCGGAAGCCGAGCTGGGCCTGGGGATTTTGGCCGGAGTGGGCTTCCGCCTGTGGGACGAGATTCTCGAGCTGCGCGATGCCCAAGGTCGCCGTCTGGTGTACGCCGGGCTTGAGCAATTTCGCGAACACCTCGGCGGTGAATTGACCTTGGCGATGCCGGACGGCCTGGGAACCCAGCGCGACATCACCACCTTTGACGAGGCCGCCTGCGAGCGCGCCCTGGCGATTTTGAAACGCTGGAAAGTGCGCAGCGCACCTGCGGTCCCGGCCTGATCCGTTGGATCGAGGTCGAGGCTGCGATTTCGTGAGCATCGCTAGCATCCGCGCATGGTTCGCCGATGCGATTCTTGGGCGGAGGCACCGCGACCAGTCATGCTGGGTGAACCCCGGTGAACGAGCCGCATGAAAATCCGTTGATCAGACGGCCCGGATTCTGGCGCCGAGCATGGCGCTACCTGCTCGTGGTGGTGTGCCTGATGGGGGCGGTCGCCTGGTTTGCGCGCAGCGCGCTGTTCGGGCCGTTGATCGCGCGCTCGGTAGCACACGCGATCAACGCGCACCTCGATGGCCACGCGACGATCGCCTCGGCGGATGGCGGATGGATGCACGATGCGTCTTTACGCTCAGTCGATATCGCCAGCCGACCTGGCGCTGTTCCATCCTGGCAAATCAAGACCGCGGTCGTGGCAGCGACGTATGACCTCGGCTTGCTGCGCGGGCACCTCAGCGCGCTGCGTTCGGTGCACATCAGCGGACTGAACGCCTCGGGAGACTTTCCTTTGGTGGCAGCCCCCTCGGCAGAATTCCCTAGGTGGCCGGGGGTGATCGCCCAGTTACCGGAAATGTTTCCCGACATCTCGATTGACGGGGATCTCGCATTTCAACTCGGTAGTCACCAGGTCACCGCCCACGGACTCTCGCTCACCGGGTCCGGCGACCACGTGGCGGTGACGGTTGTCGCGTTGAGTGTGGCCGGGATGCCACCGCAGCCGCTACGCGTGAGTTTGCGGCGCACGGCGCTCGATTCGCTCGCCCTGGCCGAGCCGCTGACGGTGCAGTTGCCAGTGATCGGCACGATCACCGTGACGAGCATGACGCTGCGTCTGGGGCCGACGGGCCAAGAAGTCAGCGCGGTTGCGACCCTCGCCGGCGGCGACCTGACGGTGCACGCGACGCCATCGCAGATCGATGTGCGCGTGCGGGGCGTGAATCTCGCCGGCTTAGCCTTGCCGCAGATTCCTGCGGGATTGTCGCCGGTCGTGGTTGACGCTGAACTGCGCCATCAGCATCAGGCTGCTGGTTCGACAATCGGCGGCTGGCTCGTGCGGTCGATGCAGGTGCGCAGCAACGACCTGGATCTCGCACTGCTGAAAGTCCCTGGGTTAAGCGGTCTGGTCGATGCCACGCTGGATCTCAGCGGTGCGCTGGAGCGACCAGACGCGCATCTGCGCCTCAGCAGCGGTGTGGTGCACTTCGACCGCTTTCTCGGGATGGCTGATCTGAGTCTCGATCAGGATCTCCGCGGGCTGCACGTCCGCAGTGGCGCGCTGGAAATATTCGGCCGGGGCGAGGGAACATTTTCAGGCAGTCTGCCATTCACCTGCGGGCTCGCCGGATTGACGCCCGTTGCCGGCGAGTCAGCCAATCTTCGGCTTGAGCTGAGCGGGGCCACGATGGCGCAGTGGCTCCCGGATGCGGCGCAGCGGCGGATCGATGGTGGAGGCCTGACCGGCCGCTGCGAGATCCTTGGCCCGGCAGCGGCCCTGATGGGCACCGGCGAATTCGCGTTCAGTGGCATCCGCGCCCTGCCATCGACCGATGCCACTCGGACTCCGGTGAAACCTCCGGTCGAGATTGCCGCGACCGTGCGGGTGGACGCCGACCGGCTCGGGTTGAGCGCCGTAGTCGACGGATCCATAGCCGACAAAAAAAGCCTTTCCGCGCAGCTGGTCGCGATCGCCACGCCTGACGCGCCGTTGTGGCGCGATGTCAGGCGGTGGGCAGTGACCGCCCTGATCGAATTGAACGACGCGCAGATCGCGGATTTTTCGGCGTTGGCACCCAAGGTGCGCGACCTTCAGGGCGTGATCCAGGGCGCCCTTGAGGTCAGCGGGACGACCGGCTCTCCGATCTGCTCCGGATCCGTGCAGGTGCGTGAGGTCGAGGCCAAGATCTCGGCCGACATTCCGACCATCACCAATGGCTCGGCACAGATGTCACTCAAGGGTTCGGTGGTCACCCTTGATGCGTTCAGCGCCGAGCTGGGGCGCGAAGCACTGCGTGGACACGGAACCGTGGCGCTGAATCCCCAATCTCCGCTGACCGTCGATCTGACCATGAGTGGCCTCAATCTGCTGCTGGTTCAACGCCACGATGCCCGGATCCGCGCCGACCTCGCCCTGCGCCTGCAAGGCCCGCTCGATCAGCTGCAGTTGGCGGGGGATGTGGTCGTGACCAATGCGCTGCTGACCCCCGAGCTGTCCTTGACCACCAGCCTCAAGCGCGATCCCAGCGGACCGGTGATCGACAGCCGAGTGGTGTTGTTCGAAATGGTCGAGCCGGCGCTGTCGGCGATGCGTTTCGATCTGCACATCACGACTGCAGTACCCGCGGCGGGCGGTGATGGTTTTCGCGTGGTGACACGTTGGGGCCACGCCACCTGCGAGGTCGACATGCGTCTTGGGGGCACCGGCGCAGTGCCCCAGCCCGAGGGCCGGGTGGATGTGCGGGCAGGCGTCGCGACGTTGCCATTCAGCACCTTGCAGGTGAGCCACGCGGAGCTGATTTTCGCACCGGGCGACCCGTTCCAGCCGCGCATCAGCGCGAGCGCGGCAACTCGCATCCGGCGCTTCGATGTCCAGGTCCAGGTGGATGGCCCGTTGCTGGCGCCGCACGTCACCGCCTCGGGCACCGGCCTGGATGAGCAGGATGCAATGCTCTTGCTGACGACCGGTAGTACCTCGTCCGAATTGCAGGACGAGCAAGGTCAGCGCGCCGCGATCGGTCGCCTTGGCGGTTGGCTCGGCCAGGAGACGTGGCGCAACATCGATGGCGAAAGTGATCCCGATGCCGGAAGGGATATCAGTGATCGCGTCAGCATCGAATGGGGACGCAACTCCACTCGCCAAGGTCGCGATACGATCGAATCGGAATTGGAACTGTCACCTCCGGGGCAATGGGGCGCGGTGCTGCTGACCGGCGAACGTGATCGCTATGACCAGTACAACGCCGGGCTGACATTACGCTTGCGCTGGGGTGGAGACGAGCCGTGAAACGGAAGAGTCTCATGCTGGTTGCGGGGGTGCTGCTGCTGCTCGTTGGATGCAGTGAGACGGCACGCATCACCGGGAATAATTCAGTTTCACGCCGCGATCTCAGGCGCGCCGCCAATCGCCCGCTGATTGCCTACGCCACCGCCAGCAAAGCGGGTGAGGGCCGACCCGCGGACCTGGTCGATGCCGTAGAAGCGATGCGCAACCGCTTGGATCAGGCCGGCCATCCGTTGGTCCAGATCACCGTCGAACCCGGTGATCCGCCTGTTTTCCAAATTGATGAAGGGCCACGCGTCAGCGTCGGCACGTTGACCTGGACCGGTGACCTCGGCCTGTCCCCAGAGGAGCTGACCGCCAGCGCCAAGCTCGGAACCTGGTATGTGACCAGCGCCGTCAGTGGTCTGCGCAACCGCATCACCCGTCGCTTACGCGCGGCGGGGTTTCTCAACGCCACCGTTGCCCCGCCGAAGGTCACGTGGGCAGAGGATCGCCAACGGGCTGATCTGGCGATCACCGTCAATGCCGGTCGGATGTACACCGTGGGCAGCGAAAAACTGGTCCTCGATGTATCTCAGGCGCATCTGTTCGGCGATCTGCACGTCCTGCTCGATCAGGTCGGTTCGCCAGCTCACCCGCGCACTGCGGCCGAAGCGACCGCCCGCATTCGCGGCTACCTCATCAATCATGGTTTCCGTCAGGCGACCGTCGATGCCTCCACTCAGATCGATGAGCTGCAGGGGCAACTGCACGTGACCGTGACCGTGATCCCGGGGCCGCGGTTCATCCTGCGCTCGGTGAACGTCATCGGCGGTGCGCGCAGCGCCGACTCTTTTATCCAGGATCGGCTTTCCGGACTCACCGTCGGTCAGCAGCTCAGCCAGACCCAGCTTGATGCAGCGGTCACCGCTCTCTCGCAGACCGGACTTTTCCGCCGCGTGCAGGCGGTGCCGGCGGCAGGCTCGCCAGAAGCCGCCGGACCATTGCCAGCCCAGCGCCGCGATGACGAGGTGCCCGCCGACGTGACCGTGACGCTCAATGAGCTGCCCGCGAAGCAGCTCGATCTCTCGCTTGGTTACGGCAGCTACGAACGTCTGCGCGGCGGCATCGAATACATCGATTCCCATCTGTTCGGCCAAGGCCTGCGTCTGACCGCGGATATTTACGGCAGCTTGGTCGGCTGGGGTACCACCGTTGAGTTGGCAGATCCGTTCCGCTTTGGTCCAGGACGTCAGGCGGCCGTGGATGTCGGGTATGAAGAGCGCCAGGAACCGTCCTACGCCCACCGCGATGGGACGGTCGGCGCAGTTTTCAGTCAGCGCTGGCAGCCGCCATTCGACCAGGCGCGATACCTCGGACGCACGAGCTATCGCTTCAAACGCTCCCTCGATTTTCGTTTCGAACCCAATGCGGTGGATGCTGATGGAAATGCGTATGCAGCAGACGACACCGTCTTGTACACCACCAGCACGATCGGCGTCGATCTGCGGCGCGACTCCCGCCGTCAGCAGGTGATCGATCCTGAGACCGGCACCCTGAGCAGCGTCGGCCTGTCATGGAGCGCCAAGCCGTTGGGGGCCGATGTCGATTTCGTCGAGCTCACCGCCGACGTGAGCGGCATCTGGTCGATGTCTGAATGGCTGCTGCTGGCCGTGCACGCCGGTGGCACCACCCGGGATCCCCTGGTGGTCGACAGCCTGCCGATCGGCGAACGGCTCTTCCTTGGCGGTGAGGACACCGTGCGGTCATTCACCAAGGATGATCTCGGCCCACGAGACGTCTCTGGCAATCCCCTCGGCGGATTGACGCGTGGCGTGGCCAATGCGGAATTCCGCCTGCGGCCATTCACCCATCTGCGCAATCTGGAATTTCCGATTTTCTACGATCTTGGGTGCGTCGACCCGCGACCGTGGAAGCTAAGCAGTCCCGCTGGTCAGGGCGTCGGCTCAGGCGTTCGCTATCGCACCCCGGTCGGGCCGATCCGCGTCGACGGCGCGTACAATCCCGGCGACGATCTCGGGGCTGACCAACGGTGGGCGATTCATGTCGCCGTGGGGTTCGCTTTTTAGCGCGGACATCAACCGGCCAATCCGTCGCTCAGGCAAGCCGCTCGATCGGTCCAAGGATGAACGTTGGTCCAGGCAGATTCTCAAGATCCACACGGGCGACGTGCGACCATGGGGCGGGGGCGGTCGTGAGAGTAAGCCAGCCGAGCGAGTCGACAGCGACCTCGCTGGTGTGGATCCAGCGACGATCACCGGATTCCAAATGCCAGCGAAGCGTGATCACCTGCCCAGGACAACTCAGGTGCATGCGCATGCCGCGAAAATCAGGGGTGTTCCAACGAGGGTCGGCGAGATGGCGAAGGATCACTCCCAAGCCAGCCTCGCGACTGCCGGTGATCCGGGCCCGAGTAAGATCGCCGGGGACTGACACCACCGCGGCAGCTTCATTGCCGTGCAATTGAGTCGTCGACAAACCCCAGTGATAGCCGACCCCGGCGCGCGCATCGGGCCACACCGTGGGCAAGGGCGCGACGGGAAATTTAGAAGATTGTAGCTGAATCGCCGAACTTACACAGACGCCGTCGGGATGCCGTTGTTGAATGAAATGCGCCGTCGCACCGGCCGGCGGAAGACCGGGCCACCAACAGGCACGATCGCTGGCGATCGCGGAAAACGTGTGCCATGGCTCGCCTGCATCCGACGCCATCGGCTCGGCGGGGATCGCCGGGCCACCGCAGAGGTACTGGCGCATCCACGCCACCGCCAACCGGCTTCCTCCGGGATCGACCGCATGATCGGCATTGGGCAGGTAGCAGCGGCGATGGGGCACGGTCAGTCGCGCCAAGAGGTCCTCGGCATGCACCGGCCAACCGAAAAAATCGTTGGTGCCAGAGAGGAAGCACAGCGGCGCGATCTGACGCTGCGCCAAGTGGAATGGCTCGTAATGCGCCAGCCAATGGGCGCGCACATCGGTGTGCACCGTGATCGCACAGGCATGCCCCGGCTCGAACAGACCACCGCAGCCATACACCGCCACCGCTGCTTTCAGCCGCGGTTCATGGGCATTGGCGACCCACGTCAGGTAACCGCCCCACGAGATTCCGGTCAGGCCAATCTGATGCGCCGCGCAGCGCGGATCCTGGGTCATCCAATCGATCACCACGCCCACCGCCTCGACCGCCAAAGGGATGATCATCTGGCTGATCTGCTGCGCTGGTTGGCCTTGCTGGACGACGCCATCCGGCCACTGGCTTTTGAATCGCGGATCGTGGTCGTACAACCCATGCTGCCAATCGAACGCCACACAGGCGAAACCCTGCGCACACCACCACGCGAGATCCGCATCGCTAACCGTCTGTCCTCCGCCCGGGGCGTGGATCACCACCGGATGCGGACCGGCGCCGGCAGGCACCGACCGCCGCGCATACACCGCGCAGCGGCGACCATGCTGATCGCGGAATTCGAGGTGCGCGGCATCCGCCGCATGAAGGTGGACGCGATCAAGGATTCCCGGTCGATTCATGATGCGACGATCTCAGCATGACCGCGGATAAAGGCGATCCGGAATTTTCCGGCTTTTCAGGTCACAGCATTGCATCCGCTCGACCTCGTTCTGAAACTCCTTTCCGCATGTCGAATTCGTCCTTCCTCGCTCGTGGTTGTTGGCGCGCCGATGCTCTTTCGGTGCGGGTGGTCGCCTCGACCTTTGCCCCGGAACCGGAATTGGTGCGCCTGATCGACGCCGCGTGGACCGCCGCCTGCGCGCGGCCAGGAGTCGACCTGTTCGATGGCCCGGTGTGCCGACTCGAACGCCTCACCGCCGATGCGCAGCACCTGCACCTCGATGTCTCGATCAGCAGCTATAAACAATTTCTGGGCACCAACGGCAGCCACCCCGAATGGGCTGACACCCACGGCGGCGCAAGCCTGGCCAATGCGGTCGGCACCAGCGCTGCGCTCGTCAGTGGCGATGGCTGGTTAGTATTCGGTCAGCGTTCAGCGGCGGTGGCTTTGTACCCGGGGTGGGCGCATCCCTTTGGCGGAATTCTAGAGCCGACCGATGAGATCGATCTGCTGACTGACCTGCAACGCGAATTGAGCGAAGAGATCGGACTGGCACCTGCTGAGATCGACGACCTGGCGTGCATCGGACTGGCGCAGGATCCGCGCCTGCGCCAGCCCGAACTGCTGTATGTCGCCCGCACGTCCTTGCCGCTTGCGGAACTCGAACGTCGGCTCGATCCCAATGAGCATACAAAATGTTGGAGTCTGCGCGCCGATGCCCCAGCCATACGCGCTGCATTGGCTGACGGGCACTTGACCCCAGTGACGCGACTGGTGCTCGAACGATTCGCTGAAATGCTCTGAGATAATGCGCCTCCGCTGGAAAATCATGCTCGGCGCCGGGGCCTGTGCCGGATGCCTGTGGTTGGTCAGCGGACCAATCGCGCGGCGGGTCTTTTTGCATCAGCTTGCCAAGGCCGGTTGGCCCAACGCGACCATCGGTCACGTCGGCCTGGGCTGGGGCACCGCGACGGTCGACCAGTTCGATCTGACCGGCGCCAAGCAGCTGGTGATCGAGCGAATCACTGCCGATTGGTCGCTGGCCGACGTCCACCTCAGCGGAGTCGCATTACGCCTGCCCGAGGCCGACCTCTCACCCTTGAGGCCGATCAATGGACCGCCGGCCTCAGCCACGCCAACCTGGCCAGTCGGTCGCTTGGACGTGACGGATGTCACCGTGGTCATCGGCGAACACGCCGGCAGCGGCGACATGCAGGTGGTGCGCCTTGGCCCCGACCGCGTGCAGGTGCGCGCGAGCCTCCGCGATGCTCAGGCGGCGAGCGTGCAGGTCGACGGCACGCTCACCCTCGCCGGGGATGCGGATCTGCGCGCTCAGTTTCAGGCGCTGCCGCTCTCGATGCTGAAGCCGAATGCGCGCGGCCTTGCCACCGGCGAGGTGCGGCTGACGCGGTCATCGGGCGTGCTGGCCGTCGAAGGACCGCTGACGATCAAAGGTCCGGCTTATTCGCTGCCGTTGGTGGGCGACATCCACGCGCAGCAGCTTGCCGGACATATCCGCTGGGACGGCGAACTCACCGGCCGGGCGACGCTGACGAAGGCCGAGGCCCGGGTGTTCGGCCAGCCGGTGACCGTGCCCACCGCGGAATTGCAACGCGATGGGCAGCGTCTGGAAATCAGAGCCCGGATGCAGGCGCTGGGTGCGGACTTCAGCATCGACGGCCACGCCACCAACGATTGGGGGACCGCCGCCGGCACGGTGCGCGCCAGTGGTCTCGACCTCGGGGCAGCGACTCGCCTGATCCAACCGTGGTACGCTTTGCCGCTGACCGTCAGCGGCCTCGCCGGCTTCGAAGCGACGATCAGCAAGCTCGCCAATGCGTGGCGCGGGCGGGCGACGGTGACCGTGACCGATGCGCTCATCGAGAAAGTCGAAAAAAACGAGAAAGTTGAAAAAGAAGAAAGCCCGCTGCAATCCGGCGTCACCCGCCTGACGATTCCGCAAGCCGGTGCGGAACTGACCGGCAGCGTGATCGATGGCGGTTTCAGCGGCACCGCGGTGCTGCGCGTGACCCATACCCAGATCTCGGCGCCTGGAATAAGCGTGACGAGCATCGACGGCACCTTGCCCTGGAGCATCGGTACCGATCCCCAGCTTGACGGATCGCTGCAATTCACTGGCGTCACGGTGTATGGATTCCCTGTCCGCCAGCTCGCGGCCCACGTGCGCGGAGTCGACCAGCGCATCGGTGGCGCGGCGAATTTCGCCGTCCTCGATGAAGGCCGCGGACGCATCGATGGATGGTACGATCTCACTCGCCGGGGCGGGACGTTTGGGTTGGTCGTGCCGCGCTTCACCCTTACTGATCCAGGGGCCGTCCGGCGATTTTCACCTGCCCTGGGTCAACGCGATCTGACTGGCGAGAT
Source organism: Planctomycetales bacterium (assembly GCA_025362255.1). Taxonomy (GTDB): domain Bacteria; phylum Planctomycetota; class UBA11346; order UBA11346; family UBA11346; genus CAIUVD01. The sequence continues at coordinate 6,524 of JANYGY010000079.1, read as the reverse complement.
CGATCTGTCGGGCACCGTCGACATTGCCGATCAGCGGATCACCCCGGTGCTGCGCGTCAGCCTCAGCGAGGCCGTCTTTGCCGACCCCGAAGCCAAGCTCACCGTCAATGGCCTGGCCGCATCGACCACGATCACCGGCTTCACCCCCTTCGCGACCTCGGGGACCAAGCAGGTTGCGTTTCGCTCTGCGACGATTGGCAGTCTTGCCTTTGGCGACGGCACGGCGCGGGTCGCCGCACGTCTGCCTGATGGCCTCGATATCACCGAGGCCACGATCGCCTGGTGCGGCGGGCGGTTGGTGATTCCGCAACTCGCCGTCGATCTGCCGAATCGTCGTGCCAGCGGCACCATCGCCCTCAAACGCATCGAACTCGGCGCTCTGTTGCAGGCGACGATTCCGCAACAGATGAGCGGTCAGGGCCTGATTTCCGGCGACGTGCCACTGACCCTGACCTGGCCGGATTTCGTCTTCACCTTTGGCCGCGGATCGTTGCAAGCCGACCCGCCGACGGGATCGCTGCATCTGAAGGACCGCACGCCGCTGAGCCGGTCGATCGCCACCGGCTTTGCCCAGGTCGACGCCAAGATCGTCGACACCATCGCCGATCTGCTGTTCGATGATCTACGGATCGACCTCGTCCCCGAGACGCCCCTTCAGACGGTTGCGAAAGTCCATGTGCAGGGACACGGGCGCAGTGGTGATCCGCCACTGGCAGTTGGCGGCCTGGATGTGAATCTGCGCGGGATTGAACGCGCCCTGGCTGACGCCCTGTTTTTGCAACGCTGGCAATCCGCCGCCGGATCGCGACCGGCGGCCGATTCCTCCATCGATCACTTTTTCGCCCCGTAAGGTTTCTATGCGCCGGTCCTGCGTGCTCGTCCTCCCCCTCTTCGCGCTGCTGCCGCTCGTGGGCTGCACCTACACCGTGAAGGTCGAACCGATCCATCTGACGGTCGATGTGAACATCAAAATCGACCGCGCCTTGGATGACTTCTTCGCCCAGCCCGCCGCTGGTCCAGCGGCTGCTGCATCAACCACCGGACCTGCCACAACCCCAGCAGCCACGCCGGCAAAGTGAGCTACACCATGCGCTTGTCATTCGCGTTCGCCCTTTTGCTGACTTGCTCACTCATCCCGCTGGCTGCCGTCGAAGGCGCTTCGGCTGCGACCAAAGCCGAGCTGAAATCATCGTTCGACGGGCGTTCAGCTCAGATCGCTGCCGCCAAAGCAGTCGGCACGATCGGTGAATGCACCGATGGCCTGGTGGCAGCGGTCACCGTTCCCGCCGACCCCGCGATCGTTGCCTTGGTCGAGGCCGAAAACGGCGACCGCACCAGATTGTACCAGTTGCTCGCCAGCGAGACCAACGCCTCGACCACGCAGATCGGCGAACGCAACGCGATGCGCAATTACCAGAACGCCAAAGCGGGCGAATGGTTGCGCACCCGCGATGGCCAGTGGAAGAAAAAATAGAGAAAGCAGAAAAAGGAGAAAACAGTTATTTTTTAAGCGGACGCTCCAACAGGTCGCAGGCAACCAAAGCGCCGCTGCGACCGAGTCTCAAAGTTCTGATCTCAAACGGCTGCAAGGTCAGCGAGCTGCTGAGGTCACGTGCTGGAATCCGCAGGGTCGTCTTGCGTGCGATCGCGGTCGGATTGAACAAGCGCAACACCGTGTCGGTCGAACCCTCGGCGCGTTTGCAGGCGGTCAGCAGACACACGTCATCACTGAGCAGGAAACCGGGCGTGACCGGCTTGCCTCCGCCGGCAGGGAAGAATGACAGCGCCATCGGCGGGCGATTGCAGATCAAGGCCCGTCGATCGATGTCGCCCAGCTGCGTCGCCGCCGGCCCCGCATCAAGCCAGAAACGGAACTGGCGTTCGCCCTGATCGATGCGCGGGGTCAGACGATCTTGCGGTACCAAAGGACGTTCATTGATCGGATGCGCAGAATACGCCGGCGAACGCAACAAATTCAAACGCAGTTCGCCATCGCCTTCAGCGTCGGGCGCCGCATCGCAGCCATAGGTTCCATCGTTGATCGCGGTGACCGCCAGCTGGTCATTGGTGAGCGCGACCCATTGCTGGGCGACCGCTTCGCGACCATCACTCGGCAGATCATCGGTGCCATACGCTACCTGACCGCGCAGGCGGCTGTTCTTCAACGCCGTCGGCACGCTGAGTTTCAACATCCGATCCTTTTCATTCCACAGCACGCGGATTTCCAGGCCGACGGTCGCACCCTGTTTGGGCAGCAGCCAACGCAGCTGCAGCCGCGAGGTGCGATAGCCGAACAGGGCTTCGACCACCATGCGCACGGCGCCATCCTCGACCACCCGAACCGGGGCCAGCTCGGCCGCGCGCACGCCGGCGAAAATCGCCGCATCGGTCGGGCTCAGCAACGTGAAGGCGCCCTCGACCTCGCGGAATTGATGCACCAACATGCCCCACGGATCCTCATTGTCGCGGATCACCAGCGCCGCTCCGACGCCAGCCTTGGTGATCACCGTGCCGCCTACTTTCCACGCCGTGAGCAGTCCGGTGGCCGGATCGACGGCGACCGTCAGATCGCGGGTCTTCACCGCCATGGCCGCAGGATCGATCGCCGGCTTGGCTGCCAGGGTGGTCAGCTTGCACGAAAAACGGTTCATCGTCGACGGCGCCAGCACCGCGCGGAAGATCACCCGTTTGCGCCAATCGAGCGACAGGTTGCTCGCCTCTTTTTCAACTTGGGTGGGCAGCGCCGTGGTTCCGGCGAAGGCGGTGACCTGGGTGAACGTGTCCTTCCAGTTCTGATCCTGGAGTTGGAATTCGACGGTGACGTCGGTCTCGACCGGATACGGATGCGGATTGTAGACCAGCACCGGAATTTCGCCGTCGGCACCTTTAGGTTGGCCCTGGGCCAGGGCAAAAAACGCACGTGCTTTTGCCCGCGACAATTCTTCCAGACCATGATCGAGCAACCGGATGCTGGTGTCCTCAACCCGCTGGATGCTCGACCCCGGCAGGATGTCGTGGAACTCGCTGAACATCAGGTCTTCCTGGGCCCGGCGCAATTCCTCGACGGGATAGGCCATGCGTTTGAGGAAGAATGCCGCCGCCGCCATCTGCTCGGTGGCGTACAATTCGTTTTCCAATTTCCGATGGAGCTGTTTGATCCGAATCTGGCTGGTGTAGCAGCCGACCCCCCACGGGTTCAGGTCGCCCGCGTGCACCGGCAACGTTTTGCGACGCTTAGCAACCTCGGTGAAATACGCCTCTGGCGTCGAGTGCAGCACCTGCCAGTCGAGGGTGCTGCGTTGCAGTTCGGCCAACTCGCGCAGATCGGCGCGCGATGGGCCGCCGCCATGATTGCCGACACCCCACAAGAGCATGCCGCTGGTTTGTTCCTGAGTCGGCTCGTTCTTGGTCCACTGCTCACGCCGATTGTTCAGCCACCCCTTCACTTTGTCGGCAGCCTTGCCGAGTGGCGAGTTGTACCATTCGAGCACCCGATGACCGAGGACTTCCGATCCGTCATAACCGATCCACCGGAAATCCTGGCCAGGCAACACCTGATCAGCGGTCAGCGGCCGGCAGAAAAGATACGAGTCATGACCGCTTTTAGCGAGAATCTGGACTAAGCCCCGGGAATGGCCAAACGGATCGACATTCATCGCCGTGCGCGGCTCGACTCCAAGATGTTCACGAAACCACGCCTTGCCGATCAGGATCTGGCGGACCAACGATTCGCCGGCAGGCAGATTGCAGTCAGGCTGCAACCACCAGCCACCCATGACATGCCACTTGCCGGCCTTGACCAGTTTGCGGATGCGCTCGAACAACGCCGGCTCGTACTCCTGCACCCACCGATACAGTACCGCTTCATTGTGATTGAAGACGAAGCCCGGGAATTCATCACAAAAATCAGCAGCACAACGAAAAGTCGACAACGTCTCGGCCGCCCCTTCCTCCCATTCCCACAGCCACACGGGATCCAGATGCGCATTGCAGATCAGGTGCAGCTGGGGTGATTTGGAAGCCTTGGATGCGGCTTTTGAAAAAGACTTGGGCGACTTCGTGGGCATGGGCAAACCATGCCGATTACCCCGCCTGAGTGAAGATCCGACCGCCCCTGACCACTTGCGCTAGGATGATCTGCAATCCCCGGTGCACCGACGTCAGATTGGCCTTGGGACTGCCGCCCATGGGCGAGAAACGTCAACAACCCATGGGCGAGCCGCCCATGCCACAAAAGACCTTCTCACGTGGCATGGGCGGCCCGCCCATGTGCGAGGAACGTCAACAACCCATGGGCGAGCCGCCCATGTCACAAGAGGCAAAAAGCCAATCCCATTCGATATCCCAGCTCGCTTATTTTCCGAACAGGAAATGCATGACATCGCCATCATGCACGACGTATTCCTTGCCCTCAGCGCGAAGCTTGCCGGCTTCCTTGCAGCCCTTCTCACCTTTGAACTTGACGTAGTCGTCATACGCGGCGACTTCGGCGCGGATGAAACCCTTCTCGAAATCGGTGTGGATCACGCCTGCCGCCTTCGGCGCCGTGAATCCCTTCTGAATCTGCCACGCCCGGACTTCCTTGACCCCGGCGGTGAAATACGTCTGGAGGCCAAGCAGCACATAGCCCGCGCGGACCAGCGTATCGATGCCGGATTCGGTCATCCCGAGATCATCCATGAAAGCTTGCTTCTCATCCGCCTCGAGGCCGACCAATTCGCTTTCGATTTTACCGCTAATGCAGATCGCAGTCGCTCCGACTTTTTTGGCGTGAGCCATGACCGCCTGCGAATGATTATTGCCGCCAGCCTTGATGTCGGTGTCGGCGATGTTGCACACAAACAGCATGGCCTTGGCGGTGATCAGATGCAGGTCGGCGATATGCTTGAGTTCCTCGTCGCTCAAGCCGAGCGCACGAACCGGCTGCAGTGATTTGAAACCGTTGACCACTTTTTCGATCGTCGGCACTTTTGCCGCCGCTTCCTTGTCCATCGCACTTTTCTTCTTCGTGCGATCGAGGGCGGTCTTGGCGGTCTCTTCATCCTTCAGCAACAGCTCAAGATCGATGATCTCGATGTCGCGCACCGGATCGACGCTGCCATCGACATGGATGACGTCCGGATCTTCAAAGCAGCGGACGACGTGCAGGACGGCGTCGACATTCTTGATGGCCGACAAGAATTCGTTGCCCTTGCCTTCGCCCTTGCTCGCGCCCTTGACCAAGCCGGCGATGTCGACGATTTCGAGCTGGGTGGGAATCACGCGCACGGTTTTGACGATCTCCTGCAACGCGAGCATGCGCTTGTCAGGGACACTGACCATGCCGGTATTGGGATCGATGGTACAGAATGGATAATTGGCCGCCTGGGCCGCCTGCGTCTGGGTCAGGGCGTTGAAGATGGTGCTCTTGCCGACATTGGGCAAGCCGACGATTCCGCAGTTGAAAGGCATGTGGCCGGGATGCTATATCGCGTCGCAACATGTCATTCAGAACCTCGGCACGTGCGTTCGCTACCATCCCTGCGTCCTGCACGGAGACCTTCAAGTCGCCGTGATTAGTGCAGTGGACCAATTGCACGCGGACGATCTCACCCAGGAAACGAGCTGAAATCTTCAATTCTCGAGTCATTCGGTCTGGCACGCGACGTGCTTCGAGGCAGTCCATCGGAGAAGATCATGATACGTGCTCAAATCACTCGCTGCGGACAGGTCAATTGGTCGGTGCTCCTCTGGGCCATCGGAGTCCCGATCCCGATCGTGATCATCGTCGCGTTAATGCGCGGCTGTCAGTAGGCATTACGACATTCAAGTCAGCCCGAAGACGGCGTTCGCCTTGAAAAACCTGTGGCGCCGGCAAAGTTCGCCAAGACCAATAGCTTGAATCATCCGTAAATTCTCGGTGAACGACTGGCAATCGGGGCCATGTTGCGCTCATGAGCGATCAGATGTTACCCAGTGCCTCAATTGCTCTCGTCAACGCCGCATGGAACCGACGGTTTGACTTAGACTTACGATCAAAACTGAAATCACCGTGGCTGCATCATATCGAGCAAAGATTGCTGCTGATCGGCCTGCCGTCTGAAGACGCCGAAAAGAATCTGATTGGTCGCCGATTCGGCATGCAGATCGACGATGCTCGACGGTAGGTCGCTGCCAGATTCCCGAGCGCTTTCAAGTTTCGAAGACGTCACGTCGGGCTTGGGAGATGATACCTCATGCAAGGGATCATCCGGAATCTGTTCTTGGGCAGCACTTACAACATGGTCGACCGCTTGGGAGAATCGAACCTGGGCCTGTCGGATGGCGTTGGCCGTGGACTGCAAACCACCACCAGAATTACCATTAGTATGAATTTCCATGATGACCTCGGTATTACTTATATACCCTCCACTTATCTCATAAGCAATGCTTTTTAGGGACCCTCGATAAGTCATGAAGGACTTGACGACACGGATCGAATGACCCTGGAGTCAAAGAGACCCAGGCTCCTAGGAACATGTAATGCCAATGTGGCATGGGCGACT
>JANYGY010000184.1 GCA_025362255.1 Planctomycetales bacterium | reverse complement strand
GACCCATCGGCAAAACCCATATTAACTCCATTTCTATGAAGATTGTATCCCCACCCTTCAGCATCCCTCTCAGAAGACCCACAGGATGTCAGGGCGCTATCCCAAAAAAGCGATGTTGAAGCCTGAACTAATGCAAGATGCTTAGGAATTGCATGCCACTCCCACCAAAGGTTGAGAGGATTTGGCCAATAACCCTTATCAAATGAACCACCGAAGCAATAGCTTGTAAATATTGCCGTTAAATTATGATAACCGCTTCCCCCTGTTGAGCTCCAAATTGAAGGCAACTCGCTCGTGCCTCCCCATGTTGCTGGACGTGGATTATTTGGCGCAGCTCTGCGGTCAGCGGGACATACCAAAATGGTACGAATTTCGGTATTGGCGAATAACTTTGATTCAACCATGTAATGCGCAGCAACTTGTAGTGGAAACCACTGTCTGTTTCTGGGGTCATCTTTCCCGAACAAAATGGAACTTGCCGGAAGTAAACCGCTATTTTCATTTGAATAGACAATCGAACTTACGCTCATCTGACGCAAATTATTTAGACAACCCGCCGCATGTGCGGAATTGCGAACTGACTGTATTACCGTTAAAGTTAAACTAAAAAGAAGCGCCACTACCGAAACAACCACCATTAATTCGATGAAGGTGAAACCATACATACGGCCAGTCGTGCCCACTTTATGAACCCGAGGGTGGCGGGGTATCCCATGCTGCGGAAAAACGTTATTTGAAAAAAAATTATCGGGCGCCACATTTTGAAGTAAATTATAATTGGCCGACATGATTTTCTCCTAAAAAGTAGTCATTTACTCTTATGATGATAAATGCTCCTCCGTCAGCCTGCTATGCTGTTTTGATCTTCTGGCCATATCCAAACACGCGTGCATTGACCAATCGAAAACTAATACGATGACAATATTCTCGTTCGTATTATGCTGTTTGGGACGATAATGACTACCTTGTATCACCGTAAATTCTCTGAACTTTGCCCCATACGATTACTGATGGCATAAATATTACTTGGTATTATTTACTTTACATAACCTTATGAGATGAGTTTTCGCATGACACATTGGCACGACTGCCGCACCCTGCGTATCATTGGCGGGCAAGGATCCCATGGAGGTTACCCATTTGACCGCCTACCGTACGCTGCCGAGTCGGTTGTACCTCCGATCGTTTGGGAGTTGAGTCAACAATCTGCTGGAATGTATGTTGATTTCCGCAGTGACGCCGTCGAGTTGCAGGCTCGTTGCATGTTGCGGCAAGCGCCGTTGCCCGAACATCTCTATATCAAGTACCTTGATCTCTATAGTCGGGATTTATCTGGTCGTTGGCGTTGGGCCGCTTCCAATCGTTATGGATTTTATCCATCCGGAGTCACTCCTTTAATCGAAGGATTAACGCCTGGAGAATGGCGGACGTGGCGAATTTATTTGCCATTGACCTATAGCGTCGGCAATTTGGAGATCGGGGTTCCAGCAGGAGCCCGCGTGGAGCCGGCCGTCACTAATGAAACCCTGCCGATCGTCATTTACGGTACCTCGATTGTCCATGGGTGCGCTCATGTCAGTCGCCCGGGGATGGCATGGCCTTCGATTGTCGGTCGTCATCTGGACCGCACGGTGATAAATCTGGGATTCTCTGGTAGTGCGCGCATGGAATTTGCTTTAGCCGATTTCATCGCTGATCGTGAAGCTGGTGCGTATGTGATTGATCCCCTGGCGAACATGGGGATTGAACAGATCGAGTCTCACGCTGAACTTTTCTTAAGGCGACTGAACGAGCGGCGTCCGACGACGCCCATTCTGCTGATGGATGATCGTACGCATGCCAACGCCTGGCTTTTTCCTGATTATGCTCCCCCGCAGATTGCCAAGCAGTGTGCCTTCAGAAAAATCGCCGACCTGCTGAAAAGTGAAGGAATGCCCATCTCGTATCTCTCGGGTGCTGACCTGATTGGCCACGACAGCGAAGGTACCACGGATGGATCACACCCGAGTGATCTAGGAGCAATGCGTTACGCCCAGGTCGTTACACCTGTATTGCAGGCGTTGCTGCGTATGCCGGCGGGGCGATGAAGATCGCCTCGTGGAGCTTTAGATTTTCATTAACCAATAACTCATAACGGACATCATGCGTATCTGTCGCTTTGGCCAACCCGGTCATGAACGTCCTGCCATCGTGGATGGCGAGGGAAACCGTCGGGATTGTTCCTCGTGGATTCCAGACTGGACCCCCTCAACGTTGAGTCTTGTAGCTTTGCGGGGGTTCGGGGGGCGCAATGTCGCATCATTGCCGCGGGTGGACTCTGACGAGCGGTGGGCCGCCTGTGTCCCACGTCCAGGCAAGGTCATCTGCATCGGCTTGAATTATAGCGATCACGCCGCTGAGTCTGGAATGCCCATTCCAGCCGAACCGATCATTTTTATGAAAGCTGCCAACACCGTTGTCGGCCCTTATGACGATGTCCATATTCCTCGCGGTTCGCATAAAACCGATTGGGAAGTTGAACTGGGGGTGGTCATCGGACGTGAGGCCCGCTACCTCGCCTCCCCCATTGAGGCATCTGACTGCATCGCCGGCTACTGCATCTCGCATGATGTTTCCGAACGTGAATTTCAGCTCGAACGTGGCGGCCAATGGACCAAGGGTAAATCGTGTGATACTTTCAATCCGCTGGGCCCATGGCTGGCAACCCCCGACGAAGTGATAGATCCGCAGGAGTTAGCGCTGACCTTGAGCGTAAATGGCCAACGGACCCAGACCGGCTCTACTTCGAAAATGATATTTTCTGTGCCGACCATCATCCACTATTTATCGCAATTCATGACATTAGAGGCTGGCGATCTGATTTCGACCGGCACGCCCCCTGGCGTGGGGTTGGGACACAAGCCACCAAGGTATCTGTCGCCCGGGGATCTCGTCGAGTTGACGATCACTGGACTTGGCACTCAACGCCAACGTTTCATTTCCGCTCCCTGAATTTTTAAAATACGAGTAATCATGTCCGTTATTCTTACATCCATTATCCAAACCAACGCCGTCTTGGGCGAAGGCCCGATCTGGGATGTCGCCAGCGCCAAGTTGTGGTGGGTTGATATCTATGGTAAAAAAGTCTATCGATACGATCCGAGCACTGATAAAAAACAGGAATGGACGGTGCCCGCTGATCCCGGAACCGTAGTCCCCAGAGGCGATGAGGGGGCGATCTTGGCGCTTCGTAGTGGCTTGGCGACACTCGACGCCCACGGCATCCTCACGCATCTGAACGTGACCCACGAACATGGCCCTGATTTTTCGTTCAATGACGGAAAATGCGATGCGCGGGGCCGCCTGTGGGTGGGAACTCAAGATGACACTCCCAACACCTTTCGCGCCCATCTGTATTGCTGGGATGGGGTCACCCTGCGGCGAGAGTTTGAAGGAGTCGGACTCTCCAACGGCATCGGCTGGAGTCGGGATGGGGCGACCATGTATTACATCGACTCGCTGACCCAGCGCCTGGATGCGTGTGATTTCGACATTAAACACGGTGCGCTGAGCAATCGCCGGCCCGCTGTTCATTTTCCCAAGGAAATAGGGATTCCCGATGGTTTGGCAGTCGACTCCGAGGGCATGATCTGGGTCGGCATGTGGGGCGGTTCGCGGGTTCAACGCTGTGATCCGAACACTGGCCGCTTACTTGAACACATCACCTTGCCGGCGTCACAAGTCACCGCCTGCGCTTTTGGCGGACCTGATCTCAAAGATCTCTACATTACGTCAGCAGCGTTTGAAATTGATCTCAAGAAAGAACCGCTGGCAGGCCACGTTTTCCATTGCCGCCCTGGGGTTGCCGGTCTGGCATCTAACCGTTCCGCCTGAGGACCATTGCGAAAAGGTTGAAGCCCCGTCTAGAACCACCTGAGACGGGGCGCAGATTTTGCGTCAGCGGGCGGCAAGTGCCTGTTCTATGGCGGTTTTCATCTCATCACTGTCGGGCGTGACCTGTGGCCCGATACGCGCCGCGAGCATGCCGTTTCGGCCAACGATGAACTTGGCGAAATTCCATTCGACATCGCCTTGCCCCGATGCCGCCACCAGGCGCCGATAGAGCGGATGAATGTCGGGGCCTTTGACGCTGATCTTGGACATCAGGGGAAACGTCACCTGATACGTGGTCGAACAGAATGTCTTGATCTCGGCGGCCGAACCCGGTTCTTGAGCACCGAAGTTATTCGCCGGGATGCCGATGATCACCAATCCCTGCTGCCGGTAGGTCTGATAGAGCTTCTCGAGACCGACATATTGCGGGGTCAGCCCGCACTGCGAGGCGACGTTGACAAGCAGCACAACGCTGCCTGCATGTTGGGTCAACGGATAAGGCCGACCATCGATGTCAAACAGACTGGCATCGAGCAACGGGCGCGGCGGGGAACTGACCACTGGCTTGATGGCAGTTGGCTTGTTGCCCACGGGTTTATTCGCAGTTGACGATGATTCGGTGGCCATGACGACACTCCGGGCGGATGGTTGGTTCAGATGCTGATGATAGATGCTTGGCAAACCTTGGCCGCCAGATGGCCGCTGTCACGCGAAACGCCTTGCCCGAGGTGGACCACCGCTTGGCAGAGGCATCGTCGGAGAGCAGCACCATACCTGCTCCTACGAGGCCGTGCTGTCTGCTCGACCGGCCTGACTGCCACTCGACCGCCATAACCACAAGACGAGCGGCAACATCGCCAACGGCGCAATTGCCGAACCAGCCAGGCCCCAATGCAGGTCCCGGTGATCGGCGACCAGGCCGACCAACCACGGCATGGCGATGCCACCGGCGTTACCCAAGGCGGCCAGGGCGCCGAACATGCTGGCCCCGCCATTGGGATAGCGGTCGGCGGTGATCGCCAAGGTGGTCGGCCATAGGCAACTGCCGGTAAAACCGACCGCGATGCACAAACCCAAGGCTGTCGCCGGATGCGGCACGAACGAACCGCCGATGAACAGGATCACCGATAAAGCGCAGCTCCACGCCATCACCTGATACGGATTCACCCGGTTGGCGAGCGCCCCCACGACCATCCTGCCCGCGGTCATCGCCAATGAGAATCCGAGCAGGCCGGCACCGCCGACCCACGCCGGGTAGCCGAGCGATTTTTCGGCGTATGCCGGCAACCATTGCGACATGCCCAACTCGGTGGCGCCACCGAGGAAGATCGCCACCAAAGCCACCAGGAACCACCGCTCACGCAACAAGGTTGTAAATGGAATCTGACCCTCGGCGGTGACCATCGGAGGAAACTGCAAGGGGATGAACGCCACCAGCAGCAGCAGCGGTAGCGGTACCTGGATCAGGCAGGCGGTGCGCCAATCCATTCCCAGGAATAATCCGGTGGTGCCGATGAGCACGGTGATCACCGCCCCGACGCAATAGAACGAATGCAGCCAATTCATTGCCGAAGAACGACGCTCAGGATTCAACGCCGCAACCACCGGACTGAGCACCATATCGATCAGGCCGGCGCCGAGGCCGAGCATGAATATCGCGATGCCGGCACTTAGATAATCCTTGGCCAACGCCAAGCCGATGAGGCTGCCGGCGATCACCGCGAGTCCGATGAGGGTGAAGGGCTTGGCCCCCCAGCGATCCGCCAACGGGCCGGTGGCGGTGATTCCCAACACCAAGCCCGCGAAGGCGGTGGCGCCCAGCCGACCCAGTTGTTCCTGGGTCAGCCCGGTGGTGCCACCCAGCGCGCTGCCCAACGTGGTCAGCAGCACGGGTACCAGATTCATGCCGATCGCGAGGCAGATCATCGCGCCATAGCACAACCAGGTCAGCAGCCGTGGTTGTGGAATCAGTGGAACACGTGGAGTCAGAGCGGCCGTCACGTCGAGGTGCTTGGCGCTTCTTTGGCGAGCACGCGGTCGCAGGCGGCGTGGAAGCGATCGTTGACCACATCTATCTGTTCGCGCGGAATATGGCCGATGGTGCGCCAACGGTCCATCAATCCGCGCACATCGTCCTTGAACCAATGGGCATTCTCATGCTGGGCGAGTTCTTCGACCTCGGCGATGATCGCTTCTTTCTTCGTCAGGTTCTCAGCGCGCTGGGCATCGAGTTCGGCCAGGTGCGGCTTGAGCGCGGCGTACACCCGGTCGCAGGCCGTACGCCATTTGTCCCACACGCTGTCGGCCTGGTCCTTAGGCACATGGCCAACGGATTTCCAGGATTGTTGCAGGCGCTTGATCTCGTTCATCACCGAGGGCGCGGCGCGACCCCCCTCAGCCTGGCTAGCGAGATCTTCGACAGCGACGATCAACCCGAGTTTGCGGGTGAGGTTCTCGCCGTGCTCGGCGTTGCGCACCGACAGGTGTTCGCGGTGCTTGGCGAAATACGCATCGCAGACATCACGCCACGCGCGCCACAGATCGCCGTCGGCTTCACGCGGTACCGGCCCGATCGATTTCCACTCGGCCTGGATCGCCTTGATCCGTTCGTGGGCGGTGCGCTTGGCCATTTGATCCGCCGGGCTACCCGTAATGCCGACGGTCTGGGTCTGCTCGCTGGAAAGATTCTGAAACTCGGCGAGCAACGCCTGTTTGGTCACCAGATTGGTTGCCCGCGAGGCATCCAGTTCGGCGAAATAGGGCCGGCAACGCTCGAATTGGGTATCACAGGCAACCTTGAACCGCGTCCAGACCTCCTGGCCCTTTTCGCGCGGCAATGGCCCGAGTTGCTTCCAGGAGATGTGCACCTGCTTGACCGCTGCAGAGACCACTGACAAGTCGGTCAGCTTGGCCAGGGAGAGCACTTTGGTGACCAGCTCTTCGGCGTGGGCCAAATGCGAAAAACGTTCCCAGTCTTCGGCTTCGCGAGTGGCATTGACCGGCGCGAATGCCTGATCGATCGCCGCGCGGAACTGCTCACGCAGCGGCTGCGATAATTCGAATCGCACTGGGCCAACCGCCTTCCAGCGGGCTTGCAGTTCCTTGCAGGCCGCCGCGTGGGGGGCGACCGCCTGCGCATCGGGAACCCCGCCGAATGCCTCAGCGGCAGTGGCTAGGGTCTGGGCCTCGGCGATCAGAGTGCGCATCGTGGACAGGCGCTCTTGAGTCTGATCGTCGCGCTGTTCGCGACGATCCTTGCCGACCGTCTTCCACGCCGCGTAAGCATCAATGAAGCGTTTCCGCCGAGGATCCGAATCAGCGAGATCGACTGCCAATTTCGACCATTCCTTGTGCAGATTCTGGAACGTGAATTTGGCTTCACGACCACCGGTGAGGAGCCCCTCGGCCTGCTCTGAGATCGCCAGCAGTCGTGCTTCGGCCTCGGGCGACAGGATCACCGGGGGCTTTGCGGTCCTTGCTGCTGAGGGCGTGGAATCAGACGTTTCGGAAAAAGGCAACGGTGCCGGGTGCAGACGCGACAGTTCACTATCAAAGCGCGATTGCAGAGGCAGGAACACGTCCGCCGGCAGATCGCCCAGCGCCGACCAGCGCAGCAACGCATCCTGACGCTGAGCCATGGCGTTGTTGGGGTCGAACTGCACCTGCTCGGCGAGCGCGGCGAGATACTGCGTGCGCGCGGTGCCGACCTGTTCGAGCCGCTGGTGTTCGGCATCCCGCCTGACGATGAAATCGGTGCGCGCGCGGTTGAAGCGGGCGACCAGGGCGGTGGTCTCATCATCCAGCGGCATGGTGTCGCAGGCGCTGGTCCACGCCGAGGTCAACGATACGAAGCCAGCCGTCGCCCGCGGCCAATCGGTCGAGACCGCGAGCCGGAGCGCCTGGTCCAGCAGCGGGGCAAGGGCCTTGCGGCGGACCTGACGCAGTTGTTCAGCCGTCGGTTTGTCAGCCTCGCGCCCGAGCGCCTCGCTGCGCGCGATGGCGGCACTGCGCACCGACTCAACTTTGGCCTTACGCGAAATGTCTTTCAGCAGCGCGCGTTTGTCGATCCGCGTCAGCGCCTGTTGCGCCAGATCGCCGGTGGCATCCTGGATCGCGACCAAGGTCAGCAGCGCCGGGCTGAGGTCTTTTTGCGCGGTGAAACGGGCGAAAGCTGCCGCGCGCACGCCGGCGTCCTTGGCCTGCACACTCAGCTCAGCGAGCGTCTTCTGATCTGTGATGTGATCGAGGAATGGCTGGCACTCGGCCAACGGCTTGACGCGCAACCACTGGTCAGCGACTCCGGATAAACGTTCGGTAGCAATGCGTTTGACCGCCGGATCTGCGAATTTCTGCAACTCGACCAAGCGTGGGATGTCGGTGATGCGCAACGCCGCGGCGGCCCGCACGCGCGGATCCGCATCCGTGCGCACGATCTCTACGAAGATGCCTTGGCTGCCATCGGCCAAACTGCCAATCGCAGCGAGGCGCACCTCGACCTCGCGATGCTTCCACTTTGGTCGACCAAATCCGAGAAATCCCATGTCATGTCCCGCGCGTACGCTGCTCTGCGGCTAGAAGCCGGTTAAAAGGGCAGGAGTTTCAATCGCCCACCGCAAACACAACGCGCGTGAGGGAAAATCGCAGTCGGGCAAACGCCGGTCGGGAAAATTGCTGGGTACCGACGCGCACCCAGCCGGGGCCGGTCTGATCAATACCGGTTGGGCGAATACGACGCCTGGCGCGCCGACGAGGGAGCCTCTGCCTGAATGCTCGGTGGCGAGACCAGCATCACCTGTTCGCCCCGGCGGATGAGATAATGGGGATGCGCGGCAGTCGAGCCGGGCATGGTCACGATCTCGATGTCGATCGTGGGGGGTGAAGCAGCGGCGACCGTAACTGGCCCAGGTATCGGCATCGAGCGAGCAGCGACCGTGGGGGGCGATGGACGAGTCGTGGTCCCCAGGGTTAGCCATCCGCCGCTGAGCATCAGCGTTGCAGCAAGCGCTGCCGCAAGAGGTGCGGGCCTCGCCCAACGTGGGCGAAGAACACGCACGCTGGCTGGTTTTACCGTGACGCTCTGAACCAAGGCAACGTCGATCAGATCATAAGCCGCCAAACTGGCTTGGCACCGATCGCATGTGGCCAGGTGGGCAAACAGTGCGGGATCGTTGTTCTGTTCAGGAGCGCCAGCAGCTCCCCCATCGGCAATCAGGGGCAGCAAGGCTTCGACCTCGTCACAGCTCAGCTCGCACCTCAATTTAAGATTGAGATGCGTCGATGCCGGACTCACAGATCACCTTGGATGATATCTTCGAGTTGTTCTTTGAGGCGCGCCCGGCCACGGCACAGGCGGACCTCGACGGCTTGACGACTGATGCCGAGACGCAGCGCGATGGCTTCGTGATCCAGGCCTTCATCGACCCGCAGACGTAAGACTTCACGCTGGCTCTCTGGCAGTTCCTTCAACGCCCGTTGCACCGCTGCGATGCGCTCGTTGGCCATGAATTTATCGGCTGGATTGCGCCCGAGATCACCAACGGCATCACGTTGCGCGAGGTGTTCGCTCGGAATGGTCGTCCGCCGCTCGGGCGCGCGCAGCCAATCGAGGCAGGCATTGCGCGCGAGCTGGAACAACCAGCCACGGAGAGCCTGGGGATCACGCACCGAGTCGATCCGCCGCATGACCTTGAGGCTGATTTCCTGGAACAAGTCATCGACGATCGTCGCATGCTTGACGTAGCGTGCGATCGTCCGCCGCAGGGCTTGCTCCTCATGGATCAACAGCGTCGCTGCCGCATCCATCGAAGCGGCAGCGGGCGAACGATCTTCCGTAGAGCTGACAGGAATCGCGTCATTCACAGTCGGCCACATATACCGAGATGGGAAAGCGAGGGTAGCCATGAACACGATGACGCAGCGCTGCCGCCGACCTTACAACCGACCACCGACCCGAAAACAAGAGGGTGAGGAGAGGGAGAGGAGGACAGGAGGCGAATTTAATCGCTTTAGAGCTGTGATCAGCTTGAACCTCTAGCCTGCTTATTCTTCTGTGATCTCTGCGATCTCTGCGGACTTTGCGGTATCTGCGGTTTCTGCGGTCTCTGTGGTCTCTGCGGTCTCTGCGACCTCCTGTTCTTCCCCTCACATCTCTGATGCCTCCTGTTCGATCAGGAATTCCCCCCTCAGTATTTTTTTAGCCTTTGCGATGTCGCGCTGGATGTGCGCGACGAGGTCGGGGAAGTTGGCGAACGTCTGTTCGTCGCGCAGGCGATGGACCAGTTCGAGACTCAGATGGGCGCCGTAGCAGTCGCCTTGCCAGTCGATGAGGTGGGCTTCGACCGTCAGTTTTCGCCCCCCGCCAGCGGTGGGTACGTGGCCGATGTTGATGGCTGCGGCGATCCCCCTGGTGCCGGCTCCACCCATGTAAGCCCAGCCGGCATACACGCCGTTGCCGGGCTCTTGGTTAGTTCGCTGGCCAAGATTGGCAGTGGGAATGCCGATGCGGTGGCCGCGGCCGTCACCTCGTTCGACTACGCCGAGCACTCGCTGATTGCGCCCGAGGAGGCTGGCGACGGCCGGGAGATCGCCGACCGCCAAGGCGGCGCGTACCCGGGTGCTCGAAACGACTCCGCCCTGATCCGCCACGGCGGGTACGGTGGCCACCTCGACTCCGATCGCGACGCCGGCGCTGGCAAACGCAGCGGCGTCGGCGCTGCGCCCGCGACCACCACGAAAATCCTCGCCGATGACGATCGCCGTGGCGGCAAATCGCTCGCGGATCAGGCTCAAGAATCCGCTGGCATCGAGATCGCGAATAGCTGCGAATGGCAACTCGATCTCGGTCGGAGTCGCTGGCCACCGGGAGAGAATGCGTTGCCGATCTGCGGGCGCGACCAACGGCAAACGTGCCGGCCAGCCGAGGGCCTCAGCCATGCCGCTAAAATGCAGCAGACGTACCTGGCCACCCGGCGGGCACATCCGCGCCGCGTGCGCCGCCAGCGCTTGATGACCACGGTGCAGGGCGTCGAATTTGCCCAGGCAGAGGACGTTCATCAAGGTTCGTCGAGCCACCGGATGCGGGCGCTTGAGGCGACCAGTTTCCAACCCGGACGCTGTAGATGGCGCAACGCCTCGCTCCAGTTGCGGGCCAAGATGGCCTGCGCGGTTTTTTCACCGGTGTCGTTGTCAGGTGCCAGATCGTAACAAAATTGAGCGGCTTTGCGCCGCAGACGTCCTTCGTTGCGTTCAACGCTTTCCCGAGTGACTGATCGCTGATTGGCATCGCTGGGATTCGCTCCTGGGGCGTTGCCCCACGCGATCACCGGCTCCCAGGCCTGCAACGCGTCCAGGTAGCGCTTCAAGGCTTCGAGATGGCGACTCTGATTGCGCTTGAGGTTGCCATCGCTTTCCAGGCCCAGCGGCACCATGCGCCGCACGAATTGCGCGGTGAGCTTGTTTTTTCCGTCGGTATTGCCGTCAGTCAGGGCGACGCAGGCTTGATACAAGCGTGCTGACAAGGTGAAATTGCTCAGCCCGGTGCCCTCGGGCAGCAGCTCGACATGGAAGCCCGGCAGGCTGCGGGCATTGATTTCCGCGAACAGCGGATTGAGCCGCGAGGCCCACGCAACGCTTTCGATCTTGTCGTGGAACAGGTCGCCTTTGTGGTGGAACAACCAGGCCAGATGGCGCAGCAGACGTTCGCTCTGCGGGTTGCGCACCACCCCGCGAATGTTGGTGTCGATCCCGGCGATGACCCACGACCACTTGGCGTCGCGGTCTTCGACTTCGTGACTGAGATTATAGGCCAGATCCCAGGCCATGAATTGCCAGGGCTGCTCAAACCGTGGTTGAATGCGGCTTATTGCCTCGAACAGGGCCACCGATTCATAGAACCGGCCATTGGTCTTCGCCGAGTCGGCGCGCAACCACAACAGGTCACAAGCCAGCCCGCGAAAACCGCCGAGCATCAAGGTGCCGGCCAATTCACCTGGGGTCAGTGCTTCGTAGACATCACGATTCGGAGTCAACTCGCCACGTTGCGGCACGCACCACCACGATGCCACCGCCTGGGCCGCCAAGAGACATCCGATACCCAACACCAGACACGTACGCGACTTCATCTCAAAGCTCCTTGCGCACGAGCGCGACCCAGGCCAGGCCCAGGAAAAACGCAGTGTAGGCCCCGAAATAGAGCCACGCATTGACCACCGCAAACCAGGTGATCGATTGCCCGGCAGCAAGATTGGCCGCGACCTGGAAACGTTCGAAATCCGGCAACAGCAGTTGCGCCAATTGCAAAGTCCGCTGGGCCGGCACTGACAACGTTTCGTACGCCAGCGTGTCTTGGATCGTCCACAAGGCGTTGCCGGCGAAAAACATCGTCAGCCCAGCCAGCAGGGTCACGCCGAGATTCGACATGCTGCCGATGAACAAGGTCCAGGCGGTGAGCATCGCGGCCGAGGCCAGCAACACCAAGCCACCGCGAATCAGGTTGGCGGCGAGGGAACCGCCCGGACGGGCGACCTTCAGCGAATTGGTCTTGGTCACGATCAGCTGGGCCCGTGAATCGAGCCGGGTGATCTGGATCACCGAGGTTCCGTCAGCGCTGACGCTGTCGCGGGTGAGTTTGAGGCGTGCGTAATCGACCGTGTAATCGTTGCGGATCTGATCGCGATGCCGCATCAGCACCTGTCCATCGCCAGCGGTCGCGCCATCGGTCGCGCCATCGGTACCGAAGCCGTACGGCGAATCAGGAGCAATCGCGAGCAGCCGAGGGGTGGCCGATTTTTCAGCCTTTTTCGAAGTTTTGTCGCCTGGTGAAGCCGAGACCTGAACCAGGCATTCCTCGACATTCAAACCGTAATCGACACTGCGCACCTGACAGCGCAGCAGCAAATCCAGACCGCCGCCCGCATAAGCCGCGACGTCGGTCGGCAGGCCATGCAACGTCCAGCGCACGCCGTTGCCGGGCTGACCTGAAAGCGCTTTGCGATTGTTGCCGTCGGCGATCGGAAGGGTTTCGCCCAGCGAACTGACCTCGTCCCATTCACCCGGCACGGTCACGGCAAAGATCACCGGCACCTGCTTGAAGGTCGCCCAGATCATCCCAGTGCCGACCAGCGATAAGGTGATGATACCGGCCAGCAGGATGACCTGCACGCCGGTCCATCGTCCTAGCAGATAGGCCAGACGCGGCATCGGCTTGGCGAACAGCAGAAAAGCAACCCGTGCATCGAGATCACGACGGACTTGGCCTGATCCGACCAGCACCGCCAGCAGCACCACCACGAAACTGATCGCGGCGGTGATCGCGACCACCGCGAGTTTCAATTTATTGGGACCGTCGACCGCCCCCAGGCTGAGGCCCACGATCATCACCGCCGCCGCTGCCGCCGCAAAAAGCAGCCACAACCGCTGACGTAGCGCTTCACGTACCGACAGCCCCACAATCGCCCGCCAGCTTGAGACCGCGATCATGGCTGAGGGCCGGCCTTGGGCGTAGCACCAAGCGCTGGCGATGTGGCCAGAGGCGCCGCACCAGCAGGGGCCTGCTCGTGGGCATCCGACAACCGCGCGTCGGCGATGATCCGCCGAAAGTGCGCCTCAAGCCGTTCACGAGGCGGAGCCACCGAAACGAGGTGACGACCGGCCGCCGCGCTGACCGCGCTCAGGACTTCCGGCGGAGCCGATTTCAGCTCGACCAACTGCCGATCATCGGCGCGCAGCAGGCTTTCGACGGTGCCCATCTCGCGGAGCACCCCTTGATGGAGGATCGCGATCCGATCGCATACGTCTTCGACATCCGCCAGCAGGTGGCTGCACAGCAACACGGTTTTTCCCGCCTGTTTCAGGCGGATGATGAGTTCTTTGACTTCTGCCGAACCGATCGGATCAAGGCCCGAAGTCGGTTCGTCGAGAACCACCAGCTGCGGATCGTTAATCAGAGCCTGGGCGAGACCAAGGCGCCGGGCCATGCCTTTGGAATATTCGCCAAGCCGACGCTTGCGCGCATGATCGAGGCCCACCAAGCGGATCAGCTCGTCGCTGCGCGCGCGGATGACCTCTTTCGGCAGATCGAACAAGCGCCCGAAAAACGCCAAGGTCTCTTCGGCATCGAGGAACTTGTAGAGATACGTTTCTTCGGGCAGGTAGCCGATCAGCTGCTTGGCTGCCCGGTCACCTGGATCGCGTCCAAAGACGAACGCGTCACCCCGCGTCGGGCGCAACAGGCCGAGCAGCAATTTGATGGTCGTGGTCTTGCCGCCGCCGTTCGGCCCGAGCAGGCCGAAGACTTCACCTGGACGGACCTCCAAGCTGAGATCGGTCAACGCGGTCACCCGCGGACGGCCCCAAAAATCCGTGTAGGTCTTGGTCAACCCTACGGTTTTGATGACGGGTTCTGACGCGCGCGTTGGGTCGGCCTGCATGCGGCTTGATGATAGGCGGCTCTTGGGGATTGGCCAGTACGCCCGACCCACGAGCACCCATCGCCGTTCGGGAATCGTGTGACATTCCTCTTTTTCAAGAACCTGATTTTCCCACGGTGGAGCCGCTCCAGGCACTCGGCGAAGAACCGTAGTGGCGGCGAAAGCAGCGGGCGAAATAGGATGGTTCGCTGAATCCGCAGGTGAGTGCGATGCTGCTGACGCTCTGCTCGCCAGTCAGCAGCAAGGTCATCGCCCGTTCGAGTCGACGTTGGATGATGTAGGCTTGCGGACTGAGGTCGGTCAACTGGCGGCAGCAGCGCGCAAAATGGGCAACACTCAACTGCGCTTGACGGGCGAGACCGGTCACCGTCCACGCGTGAGCCGGGGCTGCGTCCACGGCGTCGAGCGCGCGCAGGACTGCCGCCGGCACCGCTTTCGCTACCGGGCTGGCGAGGTGGCGGGCGATCTCATCGAGCAGCAGCAGCAGGCGCGCCTGCTGGACGAACGATGGTGCGTGGGGGATGGCTTTGAGATGGACCAGGCACCGACGCAGGACGGCTTCGGGCAGCTGGATGACCAACGCCGCGCCTGGGTGGCGAAGCAACGTCACCAGCTGGGGGTCCTTCAAGGCGGGGGCCAAACCCTCTGCCATCGCGGTCACCGGCCAGCAGCAGGCCCAACTCACCAATGAGCGGCAACGGTCTTTGCGATGCCAGGTGCCGGGACGCAGCAACACCACCGAGCCGCGCGTGAAATCCCCGGCACCATCCTGTGTTTCGTGCCGCGCAGAACCGCTAGCGCACACTTGAAGTTCCCAGAAGTCATGGGCGTGAATCGGAATTGGGCAGTCATGACGGCCTGAGATCGCCACCACTGCGGCTGACTGCCGCTCTGACCCGGATGAATCGGGGCGAACGAGACCACTCCACAACACCGTCGGAGGTTTCGACACCATGAGCGATCCGTCCTAGTGGTGATCGTCGCGTGTCTGGTGCGGCGGCAACCTGGGAAAGGATCACCCCCATGACAACGCACCCCTGGTCAACGGCCACCGCAGCAAATCTGGCGTGGTTCAACGCCGCTCGCTTTGGACTTTTCGTCCATTGGGGTCTTTACAGCGTGACGGCCGGACGCTGGCAGGGAAAGGAAGTGCCCTACATCGGCGAATGGGTTCAACATGAGGAGCTGATCGCGAACCGCGAGTACGCGACCTTGGCGGCGAACTTCACGGCCGCGGATTTTTCGCCGAAACGGTGGGTCGACTTGGCGCGGCAGGCCGGGATGGGCTATGTGGTGCTGACCGCCAAACATCACGAAGGCTTCGCCCTCTGGCATTCGCGCAGTGACCCATTCAACGCGGTCGAGGCCTCGGCCTGTCGCCGTGATCTGGTGGCTGAATTAGCTGAAGCCTGCCGTGACGGTGGGATCCGTCTTGGACTCTATTATTCGCATTGCGTGGATTGGCGTGAAGCCCACGCGGGAAATCTGCCTGGGGATGAAAAGAATCCCGAGCGGCCGCCTGCCCACGGTCGCATGTGGGGCAATGATTGGGATTTTCCGCCGGGCAATGCGGCCGGCTTTGACGAGTATCTCCGGCGCAAGGTCGAGCCTCAGCTGAGCGAACTGCTATCAGATTACGGCGACCTCGCGCTGATCTGGTTCGACACCCCGACGGCAAGCCTTCAACCACATCAAGCGCAGCGGCTGCGCGACCTGATCAAATCACACCAGCCGGGCTGCCTAGTCGGCGGACGCATCGGTCACGGCTTTCAGGACTTCGACAGTCTGGGCGATAATCAGGTGCCGCTGCGCGCGCTTCAGCGCCCTGGTGAATCTTGCATGACCTTGAACGACACCTGGGGCTACAAGGAACACGATCAGCAATGGGCAGAGCCTGCTGAGATCATTGCGCTGCTGAGCGCCTGCACCGCGCGCAATGCCAACCTGCTGCTGAACGTCGGGCCGCGCGCTGATGGCACCCTGCCCGAACCCGCGATCGACCGGTTGAATGAAGTCGGACGGTGGATGAATCAGCATGGATCAGCGATCCATGGCGGCAGCGCCCCGGATCTTGAATGGCAACCACCCTGGGGCGAACTGGTCCGCAACGGGTCACACCTGCATGCGATCGTGCAGGACCCCGACTGCCGGCAGATTCTGCTGCCCCACCCCGCTGTTCCGATCGAGTCGGTGGTCGACGAATCTTCAAGCGCGGTGACCTGGAAACGTTTGCCTCCGCCGTCTGCCGATTGGCTGGCGATCGAGCTGCCGCCACCCTCCGATGCGATGCCGCGTCATGTCACCATCCATTGCGCCGAAGTGCCCACGTGGTCGCCCCAGCGCTCTGCCATGCCGGATGCCGATCTGCGCTTGGCTGCCGCCACCGGACTCACTGCCAACGCTCAGCCTTGGAACGGCTTCGGCCATGCCGGCCAACGTATCACCTGGGACTTCGCGATTGGTCAGGCCGCGCGATTCCGGGTGTACGCAGGATGCGGCGGCGATCGTTACGCCGAGTGGTATGGCGGGCATCACCTAGCGGTGCGCCTCGGCAGCCTTGGCGTTGAAGCGGTGATTCACGCGGGAATTCCTGAAACTGGCCGGCAGTGGCAGCATTATCCCCTGCACCGTTGCCTGCTCGGCGAACTCGATCTCAGCGCCGGAAACCATCGTTTAGAGTTGCTTATCCAATCCACCAGCAGCACTGCCGCGGCCAGCATTCCATTTCTGCTGCTGGAGCGGTGCGGCTCCTGAACCACCACCAACAGCCCCGGAACAGCTCGGCGACAGTGCCTCTATTATTGTGTCGTCTCGCCAGCCTCTTAGCGTCCGCGCCACTTAAATTCCCATCCGTTCAGCGAGGCATCCATGGCACAATTCACCATCTCGGTCATCAACGGCGACGGCATCGGGCCGGAAGTCATGGTCGAAGGCCTGAAGGTCCTGCACACGTTGGGCGCCAAGTGCGGACACACGTTCGCGACCAGCAATTATCTGGCTGGCGGGGCGGCGTTGGATGCGACCGGCGTACCCTTGCCCGATGCCACGGTGAAGGGCGTTAAAGACAGCCACGCGCTGCTGTTTGGCGCCATCGGCGGCCCGAAATGGGAAAATGTGGCGCATCACCTCAAGCCTGAGGCGGGCTTGCTGAAGCTGCGCAAAGAGCTGGACGCCTGGGCGAATCTGCGTCCGGCGATGGTCTATGACGAGTTGATCGATGCCTCGTCACTCAAGCCCGAAGTGCTGCGCGGCACCGACATCATGGTGCTGCGCGAGTTGACTGGCGGGATCTATTTCGGCCAACCGCGCGGCATCGAGGGCACCGGTCCGCAACGCAAAGGTTTCAACACCGAAGTCTATCACGAGTTCGAAATCGAACGCATCGTGCGCATGGCATTCGTCATCGCCCGGGGCCGACGCAGCAAGGTCTGTTCGGTCGACAAGGCCAACGTCCTGGAATCGTCCCAGGTCTGGCGCGAAGTCGCGATCCGGGTGGGCAAGGAATTCCCCGACGTGGCCCTCAGCCACATGTACGTTGATAACGCGGCGATGCAGTTGATCCGCGACCCGCGACAGTTCGACGTGATCGTCACCGGCAATATTTTCGGCGACATCCTGTCCGACGAATCCAGCCAGCTCACCGGGTCGATCGGAATGCTCGCCTCGGCCTCGGTCGGCGGCCCGGTCGGGTTCTTCGAACCGATCCACGGCAGCGCGCCAGACATCGCCGGCCAGCAAAAAGCCAATCCCCTGGCGATGATCGGCACCTTGGCCCTGCTCTTGCGCTATGGCCTGAAGTTGGAACCCGAGGCCCAGCTCATCGAACGCACGATCCGCCAAGTCCTAAAGGACGGTTTGCGCACCGGTGACATCAAACAACCCGGCTGCCGGATCCTGAACACCCGCGAGATGGGCGAGGCCGCGGTCGAGCGCCTCAAGGCTCTCTAAAACCGCGCGCCCTTAAACGGTACTGCCGCGCTTTCAATACAGTGTCGAACCCATTCAGCCTCGTGCCCTTGCGTCAAACCCCCTGATCGGTTAGATCCCCAACCTTATGATGACTACGACTCGCCTCCTCGTGGCTTGCGTTGCTGCGACCGCCACCCTCTCCATCGTTGGTTGCGGCCCTAGCCGTAATGAACTCTACAATGGCGTAGAGGCCAAAGAGGCCGGCGCCCGGATCGCTGAACTCGAAAAGCTGCTCGCTGATTGCGAAAGTGGGCGCGCCCACCACGAAATCGCCAAGGGCACTGCCGAGGGCAAGCCCAGCAACGAAATCGATTCAGGGGCCATCGGCAAGGGAGCCTCGTTCGGTACCCGTGCCCACGGCGAAGAACTGGTCATCACAGTCGACAACGCGGTGCTTTTCCGCCCAGGCAAGAATGAGCTGTCGGCGCAGGCCAAGGCCACCCTCGCCCGCGTCGCCACCTTGCTGAATGAGCGTTACGCCGGCGACGATGTCCGCGTCGACGGATTCACCGACAACCAGCAGATCACCCGTTCGAAGAACGAGTGGGATGACAACTGGGATCTTTCCGGTGGCCGCTCGCGCGCGGTCCTCCATTACCTGATTGAACGTGGCGTTTCGGCCAAGCGCTTGGCGTTTGCCGGCTTCGCTGACAACCACACCGTCGCCTCGAACGGCACGGAATCCGGCCGGGCCAAGAACCGCCGGGTTGAAATCGTGGTCATGCCCGGCTCTAGCCGTGGTTCCGATGCGGGCACCGACAGCGGCACCGAAAAGAAGTCGCGCACCAAGGGCAAGTCGGTCGATTAGTCCATCGTCGCACATTGTTTCTGTACCGTGCCCCGTAACGAGCCAGCTGATGCCCTGCCCCAGGTCGTCAGCTGGCTCGCGGCATTATGGGGAATCGAGCTGCTTGATCACCTGCTGACGCCGATGCTAGTATCGGGCGCCGCAATCGGTCAGGATGGCTTTCTCGACGTGGTGCTTGGCCTGCATCCGTGGAATCACGCCGAACCGCTGGTGCCGCAACTCGCCTGGGGCGTGGTCGGACTTTTCTGCGCCCCGTTGTTGCACGCTGGCTGGGGCCACCTGATCGCCAATTCGCTGGCGTTGACCATGCTCGGTCTGGTCAGCTTTCGCTACAGCAGCCGCCTGACGTACACCGCGATCAGTTATGCGATGGTCACCTCGGCAGTGCTGACGTGGTTGATCGCGCCGCCGCAGACCGTGCACGTCGGGGTCAGTGGGGTGATCTTCGGCTTGGTCGGTTTTCTGATCGCCAATGGGATCCTGCGCCGGGGCTGCATGTCGGTGCTCATCGCCCTGGGCGTGCTGCTCTTATACGGCGGAGCACTGGCGGGAATGGTGCCGCACTACGCCGGCGAAAATGTGTCGTGGCAGATGCATCTCGGCGGTTTCATCGGGGGCCTGGCGGCCAGTTGGCGAGTGCGAAAACAAGCGGAATAGATTCATTTTCACCGACGTTTTAACTCATACTCTAATGATGGGAATATGTTATTGACGAGCGTTAGATGGGCATTACAACATCAACGCAGCGTTGAGCTATCGCGCCGGATTTAGGCCACTACTTGCCGGGGGCGCGTAATAAATTCCAGGCTAAAACGTGGGCTAGGCGTCAAGCCGTGCCCTCGGGCCGTCACCCGAACTTCCGTTTCCCGGAGGGCACATGTCATACTCGCGGTCGATCCCAAGGGCATCTATAGATGCGAGCCATCACGTTTGGCTCCTTCGTGGTCGACACACTTCGCCGCATTTATCGATGACGATGCGAATGTGGCGGTTCGCGGTGTCGTGCTGAGTGACCTCAGCCCACATTCGAATCGTCTTTTCGCTCCATCCACAAGGTCCTTTCAACCGCTGGCCAGGCCACGGACATCGGATCACTCCAACATTTCGGATGCCTCATGACCTCAACTGCCATTCGTGGCGAGAGCGAACTCTCGACCACCGAAAAAGAATTGCTCCAGTTCATTCGCACTTTGCACTTCGGCTCAGTCGAAGTGCAGGTGCATGAGAAGAGGATTGTGCAAATCGAACGGCGTGAACGC
The DNA here is from genome assembly GCA_025362255.1 of Planctomycetales bacterium. Taxonomy (GTDB): domain Bacteria; phylum Planctomycetota; class UBA11346; order UBA11346; family UBA11346; genus CAIUVD01. The sequence continues at coordinate 957 of JANYGY010000184.1, read as the reverse complement.
CGACGTTTTGATGACCCAAAGTCGCGGTGATGGCTTTACTGTCATTGCCTCGCTTCGATCACCCAACCTCGCCATTCATAACCTCCTATCAGAAGACTGACGGAACCCACCCTTTGTTTCCCACGGCGACCGGTCAGCCCGCCCATCGTGGATGACCTCTATCATGTCCCTCACCTCTCATTTCCTCACCTCCACTACGCTGTTGCTGATCGCTGCTCGGGCGGTTGCTGCTGATCCTCCGACTTTAGAGGAACTGCAGCAACGCATCGCTGAGCTCGACCAGCAGGTGAAAATCATCGGACGCAACGCCGAGCTGACCAAGGACGAGGCGGAATCCACCGCCGCTAAGTTGAAAGCTTCGATCAAGGATGCCGATATCGTGATCAAAGTCCGCGGTTCGCTCCAGGGACGCGCGACGCTGGCCGCTGCAACGACCAACAGTAGTGGCGGATCGCAAGATTTTTTTGCAGCAAATACCGTGAATGGTTCCGAATCAGAACCAGTGCGCCTGTCCCTCCGGCGGGCCCGGGTCACCGTCGAGGGGCGCAGTGCAAGCAATTGGTTTGCGAATGTCACCGTGCGCGCAGACAATGTCGGAACCAGCGGCACAGGGGTTACCAATGCTGCTACGACTACGCTCTATCAGGCCTTTATCGGAAAGTCTTTCATCGTTGGCGATTTTGCCCACGATGTAAAATTCGGCCTCGATAAAATTTATAACAACGACTCATCCATATCGACCACCACCTTACTTTTCCCAGGCGATCGATCGGTGGCGACAATGCTCAGTGCCCAACGTGAAATCGGCATCAGCTATCAGTTCCGTGCGCCGTTCCTGCGCGCTGGATTCGATGTGCAGGACAACCCGAATCTGTCGCGGAATGCCACTGATCCGGCAGTAACTCCGGCAACTCAGGGCAATTACTCTCATCGGCCCTTACCGGCAACGTCAGTTCG
>JANYGY010000066.1 GCA_025362255.1 Planctomycetales bacterium | reverse complement strand
TCGTGTGCGCATACGTAGGCCCGACCGTGATCGAGCGCGCAAATGCCTCTCGCAATTCGGACGATGGAGATTCAGAAAGTCCACGGCAGCGGCCGCGTGAGTGTGTCAGTTGTTAAGGAAACGGCGTTAGGTAAAGACGGCCCTTATAGCCCGTCTTTATCTCCTAACCGTAGGGGCTAAGCCTGCACTTCGGCTTGGACCCTTCACGACCGCAGAGTTTGGTCAGGCCTTTATTTCAAGGTTGGATATTTTATCCTCCGTCTCCTCATTAGGCGACCCCAACCATGACGAACTCCTCATTCCTTTTCCTTGCGGTTCCCCTGGTGAGTTCGCTTGCTGCCATCCCAACCTGGTCAGCGGAAAATCTCGCAGACCCGATTGTCCGTTTTTCGGCCGCCGGATGGTATCAGCAGCCGTCGGTGACCATCCGTCCAGCTGGCGGTGGCTCGGTAGCTGGAAGCGACGTTGGCTTGGATGATCGGCACGTCGGGATCATGGCCGATGTCTACCTCGACGTGCCGGTGCCGTTGATTCCTGGGATCCATGCCGGGGTATGGAAGTGGAAGGACGATCCGACGTCAGGGGGTCAAGTATCGGCGACCGGGGGCTACCTCGCGGCACTTTGGGAGATTGATCTGCTCGATCGTGTCGGGGTGGCTTTCGGCGTGGGCGCGCTGAGCCATGACCTTGACCCGGGCACTGGCAACCGTGAGCGATTCATCGTACCTGCGGCTGCCGCTCGGGGCTGGTTTCGTTTCACTGACGATCTAAGCGCTGAAACCCGACTCATGTACGGCGCTTGGAGCGACAACCGGGCATTCGATGGCGTCGCTCAGATCAATTGGCGGTTCCTCGGCCCGCTCGCCGCCGTCGGCGGCTGGCGGGTGGTAAATGATACGCACAAGCTCGACAGCAAGGACCAATGGGATGTGATGATCGGTGGGCCGTTCCTCGGCGCCTCGGTCTCGTTTTGATCCGCCTCATCAAACCGCGTTGGTGAGCCCCGTCACGGCGCAGGGATCAACACCGGCGCTGGCGCGGGTTCGTGGGTCGACGGTGCAGTAATGCCATCAGGATCGAGAGTCTGTGATGAAACCGTTTGCCCGTCGCTGAGCATTTTCTCATCGCGGGTGTTGTGCGCGGGATCGGTGTTGCGCAGCATCACCTGGTCGAGCGGCTTGATCGCTTGATTAAAGATCCCATTCAAGTCCTTGGCGTAGGCTTCGAACTCGGCCGGGTCGCTGAAATCCGCGTTGCTCCATTTCTTATCGAACTCTGATTTGCTGCCGAGCAGGCTAAAGAAATCACTCAGCAACCCGGCCTCGTGCTCGGCCTGGGTCTGCTGGCTGTGATAGTTCACCGCCTTTTCGGCGGCGGTGCGTTCCATTTGCAGGCGTTTATCAGACTCGAGTTGTCGCTGATAGACCATTTTCGATTCGGAAAATTCAAGATTCAGCCGCGTCAATTCGGCTTGGGCACGCTCGAGCAGACGCATTGAAGCCCACGCCGACAGCGCGGTCACGACCACCGTGACCACCACGAAGACCCACATCCAGAAACGCCAGCGTTGACGATCGATCGCCTGCTGCGCGGCAAATTTCTGGGTCAGTTTATCGTCGAGTTTCTGCTCGAGGGGTAGCGCGACTGCTGCCAGATCTTCGGGGGTCAGGGACATGCCCGAGCATGAACTGCCAATATTCACCGGCTATCGACGCCCCGCAGGGCCAGCAACCGGCGAATGATGCGCTGGCCTAGCCGTGGATGCGTCGAGCGAGAGCGGTGCTGGCCCGCACGTACAACTCGGGCAGATCGGCCGCGTGTTTTTCGCATCGGGCGTGATCACCAGCTTTTGCAGCTTTTTCAAGATCAGCCGCTGCGCCAGCAAAGGCCGTCAAACCCAACGTCAGGCTGGGCCCCTTCAACCCATGAGCTTTGGTCGCGACCCCAGCGAGATCCCTGGCTGCCATGAGGAGGCCGACTTCGGCGACCTGGCGGATCGCCTGGACGTGGAAACTCGATTCGAGATCGACCAGGATCGCCCCGGTGGGATCGCCGAGGTCTTCAAGCAGCTGGTCGATCGCCGTCGCATCGAAATCAGGAAGCACCGGGGAATGGGTTGCGGTGTGCGGATGCGATATTCCCGGCCCTTGGGCTGCCGGCGCAGAGGCCTTTTGGCCAAGGAATCGCCGCACGATCTCGACCAATTCATCGATCCGGATCGGCTTGGAGAGATATTCGTCCATGCCCGAAGCCAAGCAGATGTCGCGATCCCCTGGCATCGCGTTGGCCGTCAGCGCAACCACCGGAACGCGTTTCAATCCACGCGCTGATTCACGTCGCCGCAATTCGGCGCTCGCGCCGAAGCCATCCAACTCAGGCATCTGGCAATCCATCAACACGAGGTCGTACGGCAGGCGTTCCATCGCCGACAATGCTTCAAGACCATTGGCGGTGGCATCGGCGCGCAGGCCCAGTTTTCCGAGCAGCGCCACCGCTACTTTGACATTCACCGGATTATCATCGGCGACCAGGACGCGGCCGCTGAATTGAGGCCAATCCCGATCGTGTTGGACCGCTGCCAAGGGCGCGGCGGGGACCTGCCCCAGGGCTCGCGCCAGAGCCAAGCTGACCGCACTGATGCGCAGCGGCTGGGTGATGCAGGCAGCGATTCCGGCATCGCTGACCTGCTGATCGCCCAAACGGTTGGTGAGGTTGGTGACCAGCACCAGGGTGCGGTCACGCTGCGGGTTGCGTTTGACGTCGCGGACGTCGATCAACGACGCTGCCGCAGTCTGACCAACGGCGACCACCCGCCCACCCCAGGCGATGATCCAAGGCTCTATCGCTGGCCGCAACGCCGGCGAGACCGCGATCGCCGCTCCGCCCAAGGCGACCCCAGCGCGGTTGTCCCCGATCAAGGTCGGTGCCGGCAGTTCGACGCTGAAGGTGCTGCCAACCCCCAATTGACTGCGCGCGCCGATCCGGCCGCCCATCAGTTCGACCAAGCGCTTGCAGATCGCCAAGCCGAGTCCGGTACCGCCAAAGCGGCGCGAGGTCGAATCATCGGCTTGCGAAAACGGATGGAACAATTTCGCCATGGTGGCTGGCTCCATCCCGATGCCCGAGTCGACGATGCGCATGACCAGCTGCCCACCGGATAGACCGACAACCAGTTCGATGGTCCCGGATTCGGTAAATTTGATCGCATTTCCCAGGAGATTGACCAACACTTGGCGCAAACGTCCGGGATCTCCTTCGAGGGCAGTGGGCAGCCCCGGGTCCAGCCGCACCACCAGGTCGAGGCCCTTCGCCTGAGCCCGTTCGCCGAGGAGGCTGGCGGCTTCTTCAACGATCTGCAGCGGATCGAAACTGGTAGTTTCCAAAGCCAATGCGCCCGCTTCGATTTTGGAAAAATCGAGGATGTCGTTGATCAAGACCATCAATGAATCGGCACAATTTCTGATGATTTCAACGTATTCGCGTTGCTGATCGCCAAGTACGGTGTCGAGCAGCAGGCCGGTCATGCCGATCACCCCGTTCATCGGAGTGCGGATCTCATGACTCATCGTCGCCAGGAAATCACTTTTGAGGCGGACCCCGATCAACGCTTCGTCGCGCGCCCGGGTCAGTTCGACCTCGATGCGTTTACTGTCGGAAATATCCTCGACGGTGCCGACGTAGCCGATGACGTCGCGAACGGTGCTGTTTCCGGCCAAATCTGCAGCGCACATTTCAGCGGCCCGCACGCGGGTCCACACCACTGAGCCATCCTCGCGGGAAAATCGATGCTCGCTGAGGAACGGCCGCCTTTCGCGGGCCGCCGCATACCAGGCCGCGGAAACGCGCTCGCGATCATCCGGGTGAATGGCGCTGATCCAGCCGGCGCCGAGCGCTTTGTCCACGGTCATCCCCGCAATGTGCAACCACTGCGGATTGAGGTACGTCGCCGCACCTGTTGCGTCGGTGACAAACACCCCGAGCGGCGAAGCCTCGCTCATCGCCCGAAATCGGGCCTCGCTCGCCTGCAAGGCGACTTGCGCGTTCGTTGCGCGCTCGGCGCTCTGCTGTGATTCGTGGGCCAGCAGTCGCAACTGCATCTGACGTTCGACTTGGCGCCCGAGTCTGCTGAGCGCGTCGCGTTGAATGTCGGTGAGGGTCCTGGGCACCCGATCGATGACGCACAAGGTGCCGATCGGCATGCCATTCGATACGACGATGGGCACGCCGGCGTAGAAGCGGATATCCGGCGGATGGGTGACCAGCGGATTATCGGCGAATCGAGCATCCAACGCCGCATCTTCAACTTCGAAAAGTTCCTTCGCATTGAGGATGGCATGCGCGCAAAATGCGAGACTGCGTGGCGTCTCGGTCGCTTCGAGCCCATAGCGCGCCTTGAACCATTGGCGGTCATGGTCGACCAGGCTGACTAGTGATATCGGGCAACCGGTTATGATTGATGCCAGCTGGACGAGATCGTCAAACGCCGCCTCGTTGGGCGTGTCCAAGAGCCGTTGTTGCACCAAAGCGACGAGACGTTGATTTTCTTGCGGATGCGGGTCGGCGGGAATCATATCCCAATATACCATTTGATCAGGGGTTATGCCACCGCGGGCACCCCCCACGACCGCGAATTCCTCAACCGAGTAAGCGGCGGTGTTCGTCCTGGGCAAAACGATCGGTCATGCCGGCGATATAATCCGCCACCACTCGTTCGAGGCCTTCGACCGGGATCCTCTGCTCATGGTCGGGCGGCAGCGTGTCTGGGTGTGCGACAAAAAAATCGTACAGCTGATGAAGAATGCGCTTCGCCCGATGAAACGTCTGATTCACCCGATGATGGCGATAGAGGTGGGCGAACAGCCAAGCTTCGAGGCGCTCTTTGGCGTCGCGCAGACTTGGCGCGAGGGTCACCACCTGATCAGCACACGCGCGAACCTGCGCCACCGTGGTGATTCCGCGACTGCCGATGCCTGCCAGGGAATGATCGACTAGGCCGCTGACCAGACTATCCATCATCCGCCGCAACGCGCGCTCGATGAGCAGCCGTTCGGAGGTCGCGCGCGGCGAGGATTCGACTGCTTCGGCCCATGCGCCAGCCCAGAGAGGAACCTCGGCGAGTCCGTCACGGTCGATGAATCCGGCGCGGAGTCCGTCGTCGACGTCGTGACAATCGTAGGCGATCGAATCCATCTCATCGACCAGCTGCGCTTCGAGCAGGGGCGCCTGGTCCGGGCAGAACCGAGCCGGCACTTTTGCGCGATCATAGTGCGCCGAGTGCTTGATGATGCTCTCGCGGACTTCGTAGCTCAGATTCAATCCAGGAAATTCGGGATAGCAGATCTCGAGCTGTTCGACGATCCGTAGGCCCTGGCGATTGTGCTCGAAACCACCGTGCGCGTGCAACAATTCGGCGAGCATGGTCTCGCCCTGATGGCCGAAGGGCGGATGGCCGACGTCATGGACAAGGGCAATGCATTCGACGAGATCTTCATTGAGGTGCATCCGCCGCGCGGCTGAGCGCGCAAGCTGTGCGACCTCGATCGTGTGGGTCAGGCGATTGCGGAAATGATCACCTTGATCAGCGGTGAAGACCTGGGTCTTGTACTGCAGCCGGCGGAAAGCCCGGCTGTGCACGATGCGATCACGATCACGGGTGAATTCATCGCGGTTGGGATCACGGCTGTGGGGATGGACGCGGCCACGCGAATCCGCCGCGGCTATGCCGTATGCGGCAATGCTAGATCCCAAAAGAGTCACCGCGAGGCTCCAACCGCCCCGCAGCCCTCTGCCCAACGCAGGAATTCGCTGGGATTGGGATCTTTGAAGAAAGCGTTGCCGCACACCAGATTGGTTGCGCCATCGGCGATCACCAACGGCACCGTCTCGCGATTGATGCCGCCGTCGACTTGGATGGGCAGTTCCGGGAATTGAGCGCGGGTCGCGCGGATCGCCTGACGCACCTGGGGAATAAACGCCTGGCCGCCGAACCCCGGATACACGGTCATGAACATCACCAGATCGACGTTGGCGAAATGTTTGAACCACAATTCTGGATTGGTGTCGGGGTTAAAGGCCAGGCCGACCTCGGCGCCCGTATCGCGGACCCGGCCGATCGCCTCGGTCATCATCCGCGGGCCGATCGCCTCGACATGGATGGTGATCGCATCCGCGCCGGCCTTGCGGAAATCTTCGATGTAACGCAGTGGATCAGTCATCATCAGATGTACGTCGAGTGGCAACGTGGTGGCCCGGCGCATGGCTTCGACGATGAACGGGCCGATCGTCAGATTGGGTACAAAGTGCCCGTCCATGACATCCACGTGCAGTCGTTTCGCACCGGCCGCCTGGCAGCGCTTCAGCTCTTCTCCAAGGCGGGTGAAGTCAGCTGACAGCAGACTCGGCAGGACGGTGATCGGCAGTGCGCTCATGCCAGCCAGCATGACTTCGGCTTACCTCTTGGAAAGTCCAGCGGCCGGCGAATCCTGCACGTTCATGCCGCGCTGGATCCTGCTGATGCTGTTGTCGCTCGTGGTGCTTGGCGGCGCTCTCGGCGTGCGCCCCGACGCCACGACCCCCTCCAGCATGATCGAGCGCCTTTGCGGCGGCGATGCCGATCGCACGGCCATCGGCGACCGCTTGCTGCCACCCTTCACCACCACTTCCACGGGTGACCGCTGCGTCCTGGGCACCGATCAGCTCGGTCGGTCGTTGGCGTTGCGCCTGTGTTTGGCGTTGGGCACCAGCTTGGCGATTGCCGGCTTGGGGGCCTTGGTCGCGGTCGCCATCGGCACCGCCATCGGGGTCACCGCCGGGCTCGCCGGCGGCCGCACCGACCAGCTGCTGATGCGCGCCGCTGAGGTCACCGCCGGGATTCCCGCGGTGCTGGTGATCATGGTCATGGTCGCGGCCCTGAAGGGCTGGGGCATGTGGGTGCTGTTCGCCGCCATGGGACTGTTGTTCTGGCAGGGCATCGCCCGGGTCGTGCGCGCGCGATGCCTGCGCCTGCGTGGCGAACTCTACGTCGACGCTGCGATCGTCATGGGCGCCTCACGCTGGCACAGCTTGCGCCGGCACATCCTGCCCGGGGTCTGGCCGACGGTCCTCGCCTATGGCTCTTTGCTCCTGCCGAAATTGATCCTGCTCGAAAGCCTGCTCGCATATTTAGGTGTCAGCACCGGCTCACCGCACAGTTTTGGCCGGATCATCAGTGGCGTAACTGCGACCCTGACGCCGTTGGCGAACTCCTGGTGGCCGGTCATGGTGCCCTGCATCGCGTTGGCCTTGTTTGTGCTTGTGCTCAACTTGGGACTCGATGCCCGCGCTGATGCCGACACCGCGAGCATTCGCTCGTAGCCTGACCTGGATGTCACCCGTCGAGGGGTAGGCACCCAGGTTGCGGCGGTCAGTGGGTCCACTAGGTTCGCTCAACGATCTGCCCCAAGGAGCCACATCATGGCCAAAGAATTCACCGATGCCAATTTCGCCACCGAGGTCATCGCCTCCGACAAGCCTGTGCTCGTCGACTTCTGGGCCCCGTGGTGCGGACCCTGCAAGATGATCGGCCCGGTCATCGAAAAATTGTCGACCGAACTCGGCGCCACGGTCGTGATCGGCAAGCTCAACGTCGATGACAATCCGACCATCGCCCAGGAATATGGCGTGATGTCGATTCCGACCATCCTGATGTTCAAGGGCGGCAAGGTCGTCGGCACCACCATGGGTTTCCAGCCGGAGCCGAAGCTGCGCGCGTTCATCGATCAGCACAAGTAAACGATCGGCCAGAGCTGAATCATCGAGGGCGGGCCACGTGGCTCGCCCTCGCTTTTTTATCATCCGGGGGTTTCGCGTCCGACCAGATAGGCGCGTGGGGAAATTCCCATAAACTGACGAAACACCCGATGGAATTGTGGATAGCTGCCAAATCCAGCAGAGAGCGCGGCGTCTAGCACCGTGGTTGTCGCTCCATACGTCGCGAGAAACCGTTCAAGCCGGATGCGATTGCGGTAATCCGCGATGCTGACTCCGAGCTGTAGGTTGAATTTGCGACTCAAGCGACTGGGCGACAACCCAACCTTCGCAGCCAATTCCCCCAGGTCAGAGGGCGCATCCGCACGCGACAGCAGTCGCGCCGCGAGATCGATGGGGGGATCGACCACGTTCCCCGCTTCGTCGCCAGAATCGTCATCCGCCGCCTGGAAAGCAGCCCACGCATCAAGCACGGCGTAGGTCACGCCGGCATTGCTGCGCGCGAGTTCGTCACGATGGCCGAACTGGTGTTGCAGCAGGCGATCGTGCGCCGCGAAGGCCGCCGGACGCAGCGGCCGCACCAGCATCCACGGTGGATTGCGCTCCAGCAGACGCGGGTCCAAGCCAGATCGCACCGCCCGCCGCAAAGCCGCTGGCCGCAGGACCACGATCCACATTTCGCAATCAGGAGACGGATTGATCAGCACGTGTTCCTGATCTGGGAACAACCACAGCAGGCTCCCGCGATGAAGGTCATATCGCCGCTCATTCACCAAATACGAACACCGGCCACGGGTCACCAGGTTGTATTCGAGCTCATCATGCGAATGCACCGCCAGCACGCTGCGCGCATGATAGATTCCCACCCAGCCATCGCCTTCCGGCGCCAGATTGAGCTGTTCTCGCATAGCGACAAAATATGAGAGGTTCACCGCATCTCCACGAGAAGATGTCGATTCCCCGCCGCGTATCCTGACGGGCATGAACGCACCACTGCTTACCCCGAAACCAGTCCCCGCTTCAGCCTCGACCGGGGCCAATCAGCCAGTCACTGCGGAACATCTGCGGCAGTTCCACGAGCACGGTTTCTTCATCCTCGACCGCATCATCACCCCTCCGCAACTTGCCATTTTGCAGGCCGAATGTGTGCGCCTAATCGCCGAGCGCGATGATGAGATGACCGCCCAAGGGATCGAGGTCGATGGCATCACCCACAAGGGGCGGCGCTATTTCATCGCGGTCAATCAGCATAAGTCGAAGGTGTGCCGCGACTGGGTCTTCGGCGATCTGATGGCAGCCATCGCCCAGGCGACCCTGGGCCCCAATGTGCAGTTGTTCCTCGATCAATTCGTGGTCAAAGGCCCTGAAGTCGGGATGAAGTTCGGCTGGCACCAGGATGGCGGATACATCGGCCTGCCGCACAAACCGTATCTGTCGTGCTGGATCGCCCTCGACGACATGAGTGCCGCCAACGGCACGATCAGCGTGCTGCCCTACGCCCGCGCCGGCGGCACGGCAATCATGCCACACGTCAAGGAAGCCGGCACCAACGACATGGTCGGCTATCACGGCAGCGATCCCGGCGATCTGGTCGCCATCCCCGCCGGCTCCATCGTGGTGTTCAGCAGCCAGACCTTTCACCGCTCCGGGCCCAACACCACCAACGCCCTGCGCCGCGCCTACCTCTGCCAATATTCAGCCGAGCCGTTGCTCCGCCCGGATGGCGCCTTGATGATCTGCGCGGATCCATTCCTGGTTGATGGGGTCAACGTCGCGCGCGGGTGATGATCACGGTGCGGAAGATCCCGCACCGTGACCCGAACATGGGCGAGCCGCCCATGCCACGAAAGAACCATCACCCGAGCGGCTCTCTCAACGTGACATGGGCGACTCGCCCATGTGCCGGGTGTGGTCACGAACATGGGCGAGCCGCCCATGCCACGAAAAAGCCATCACCCGAACGGCTCT
>JANYGY010000014.1 GCA_025362255.1 Planctomycetales bacterium | reverse complement strand
GAGCGCATCATCAAGGCGCTCATGGGCGCTCGCGCTATCGAGCAAGCGCGCGAGAAGGCCGAGGCGCTCGCGGCGATCGATCTGGCGAAGACGGCATTCTTCTCAAATGTCAGTCATGAATTTCGCACGCCGCTCACGCTCATGCTCGGACCGCTGGAGGACAGCCTCAGTGATCACGGGCAACCATTGCCGCCGCGCCAACGTGAGCGACAGGAAATGCTTCACCGCAACGCGCTGCGACTGCTCAGGTTGGTCAACACCCTCTTGGATGTATCGCGCATTGAAGCTGGCCGAGCCCAGGCGTCCTTCGAGCCGATGGATCTCAGCAGTTATACAGTCGATCTCGCTAGCACCTTTCGCTCAGCCATTGAGCGCGCCAACATGCAGTTGGTGGTCGACTGTCCGCCACTGTCGCAGCCGGTTTTCGTGGACCGCGATATGTGGGAAAAAATCGTTCTGAACCTGTTGTCGAACGCGTTCAAACACACGTTCTCCGGCGCGATCACGGTCTCGCTGCGCGAATCAGCTGGACAGGCCGAATTGCGGGTAATCGATACCGGCATCGGCATTCCCGCCGATCAGATCCCGCGCCTTTTTGAACGATTTCATCGGGTCCAGGGCGCGCAGGCCCGTACCCATGAGGGCTCCGGTATCGGCTTGGCGCTAGCGCAGGACCTGGTGAAGCTCCATGGCGGCAGCATACACGTTGAGAGCAAAGTCGATCGTGGATCTATCTTTCAGGTAACGATTCCGCTTGGTGCGAGCCATCTTCCCGCAGAGCAAACGGACCCGGCCCGGATACGCACGACGACCCCGGTTGGAGCCAACGCCTTTGTCGAGGAAGCGTTGAGCTGGCTGCCAGAGGGCGCGGAGGCAGGCCACCAGTCCGAAGGCTTTCCAGCTTCCACGTGTGAACATTTCGAGAGGAACGTCGACGACGACCAGCCCGAGGTCGAGGCTGACCGGACCGTGCGCATTTTGTTGGCCGATGACAACGCCGACATGCGTCGCCATGTCCGCAAAATCCTGAATCGCCGGTGGGCAGTCGATGCCGTGGCCGATGGGGCCGCGGCGCTGGTGGCAGCGCGTGCACATGCACCGGACTTGATCCTCAGCGACGTGATGATGCCAAAGCTGGACGGCTTTGGGCTGTTGCGCGAGTTGCGCGCCGATCCTGCCCTTCGGCATATCTCGGTGATCCTACTGTCTGCGCGCGCCGGTGAGGAAGCCTCGATCGAAGGATTGAAAGCGGGCGCCGATGATTACCTGATCAAGCCATTCTCGGCGCAAGAGCTGCTCGCGCGCGTGGCTGCGCACCTAGGGCTGGCGCGCATGCGCCGCGATTCCGGAGAAAAGCTGCGCGAATCGGAAGACCGATACCGCGGCATCGTCAATCAATCAGTCGGTGGAATCGCTGAAACCGACACGACCGGACGCTTCATCACCGTCAATGATTACTTCTGCGCGATCGTTGGTTACTCACGTGAAGAATTGCTCACGTTGCGGATTCAGGACATCACTCACCCCGACGATCTGCCTCGCAACTTGGAACTGGTCGAACGGCTCGCCATCAACAGCACACCATTCGAAATAGAAAAGCGCTATGTGCGCAAGGAAGGATCGATCGTCTGGGTTCACAATGGCGTCTCGGCGATCCGCGACGCGAATGGGCAGATCCGCTCGCTGATCAGGATCGCGACTGACATCAGCGAACGTAAGCGCTCCGAGCAGTTGCTGCGCTATCGGACCGCGCAGTTCGAAACCCTGGTCAATCAGACCCCGCTCGGCGTGTACCTGGTCGACGCCGACTTTCGCATCCGCGAAGTCAACCCGATCGCGACACCGGTTTTCGGTGACATTCAAGGTGGCGTCATAGGTCGCGATTTTGACGAGATCATCCACATCCTTTGGGAAAAAGAGTACGCGGATGAGATCGTGCAGATCTTTCGTCACACCCTTGAAACGGGCGAATCATATGTGGCCCCAGAGCGCGCCAAGTTTCGCATCGATCGCGGAATCACCGAGTATTACGAATGGCGGCTCGACCCCATCACCGTGCCCGATGGTCGCCGTGGAGTGGTCTGCTATTTCCGCGACATCTCCCAGGCGGTGGAAGCCCGGCTGAAGATCCAGGAGTCTGAAGAACGTTTCAGGCAGATGGCTGATCATGCTCCGGTGATGGTGTGGGTTACTGCGGTCGATGGGACTACTACGTTCATGAGCCGCTCGTGGTACGAGTTCACCGGTCAGACTCTCGAAATGGGTCACGGCTTTGGCTGGCTCGATGCGATCCATCCAGCGGACCTGGCAGCGGTAAAAGCTGCTTTCCTCTCGGCCAACGAAAAGCAGGAGCCGTTCCGTCTAGAGTATCGCCTGCGTCACAAAGACGGCGACTACCGCTGGGCGATCGACTCGGCAACGCCACGACTGGATCCGCATGGGAATTTTGTCGGCTACATCGGCTCGGTCCTCGACATCACCGAGCGCAAGCAATCCGAGATCGATCTCGCCGAGCGCAACCGTGATCTCAAGCGCGCCAACACCGAGCTCGAGCACTTCGCCTCGATCGCATCGCACGATTTGCAGCAGCCGTTGCGCATGATCAGCACCTACTGCGACATCCTCGGCAAGCGTTATGCGTCGAGCTTCGATGAGAAAGCGAAGGAGTACTTCGCCCGCATTATTGCTGGATCGCAGCGCATGCGCGAACTCATCCATGCACTGCTCAGCTATTCGCAGGTGGATAAACAACCATTGAACGTAAACGAGATTCCGGCTCGGGCGGTGATCGATGATGCGCTGGAGCACCTGCTGCCTGAGATCACCGTGAAACGTGCCCGGGTGAGCCTGGGCGTGCTTCCAACGATCGTCGGGGATCGCGCACGTCTGACGCAATTGGCCCAGAACCTGATTGCGAATGCGCTCAAGTTCTCTGTCGCAGAGCGCGCTCCCATCGTGAGCATCGCCGCGATCGATGACGGCGAGTGGTGGCAGTTCAGCGTTAGCGACAACGGGATCGGCATTCCTGCAGCAGAGCAGGAAAAGATTTTCCACATCTTTCAGCGCCTACATGCGGTCGACGTTTACCCAGGGAGCGGCATCGGTCTGGCAACCTGCAAAAAAATCGTCGAGCAGCATGGTGGTCGGATCTGGGTCGAATCGGAGCCCGGCGTGGGATCGACCTTCTGCTTTACTATTCCCAAGCGCCAGACGGATTCACAGGATCAGTCATGACCGCCGCAGTCTTCATCGCTGATGACAATTCTGGAGATATCGATCTCATCCAGCTCGCCTTCGAAGAGAATGGAATGGACCCTGACTACATCATCGCTTCCAATGGCCTTCAAGCGATCGAACTGCTAAAGACCGCGTCACCCGCATTGATCCTCTTGGACATAAAGATGCCCGGCGCCGACGGCTTTGAGGTCCTCAGCTTCCTACGCAGCCAGCCCAGGCTGCACGACGTGCATGTCATCGTCATGTCGTCATCCACCGCGACGATGGATCGAGAGCGAGCGCTCAAGCTCGGGGCTTCACAGTACTGGCCCAAGCCTGCGCGATTTGACGACTCCGTGCACTTCATCGGGACCCTGCGGCGATTCTTTCTCAGGACGTGAATCGCCAATAATTCCGATCGAGCACCACGCGGATGACATGAGACACCATGAGCTAATCTTGGTACTATTTCAGTGATGAGCCGAGGCTGTCGTCACCGGCTTTGACCTCGACCAGGAACCACGGATTTCCGTCGCGGATCACTACGAAATCGACGTCGCGTTGCGGCTCATCGCGCAGGTGCGGTTGGAGCCGGCAATCGGGTGCAAATGCCGCACGACAGTGACGCTGATGAGTGACATCTGTCTGTAGTTGCTGAGGAGGCAGGTTCATGTTCGATAAGCCCTCGTTGATGCGTCCGGCACCTTTGGTAGCGCCCGCATTGCTTGGCTTGCGCCTGTGTGCCAACGGAGTGACGGGCATCATCGCCGAAACCGAGGCCTATCACGGCGAGGAAGACTTGGCCTGTCATGCGGCGAAGGGCCGTACACCGCGCACCGCGACGCTCTATGGGCCACCCGGCACGCTATATGTCTATCTCTGTTACGGCATGCATCACCTGCTCAATGTGGTCACCGACATCGAAGGTGTTCCGTCGGCGGTGCTCATTCGCGGGCTGATTATCGAAGGTCTCGATCCACGGCGCAGCAATGGTCCAGGCAAGGTCGCGAAATTGCTGGGCATCAACCGTAGTCACAATGGAGAGTCACTAGGAACGACCGTTATTCTGGACACTCCGGCTATGACAAAGCCACGCCTGGGCGCCCACCCCTGCGGCCCGCGCATCGGGATTGAATACGCAGGTAAAGATTGGGCCAGTAAGCCCTGGCGCTGGTGGCTACTTGGTTTTCCCGGAGTCGGTATATCTCGAGTCGTTCATGGTAAGGAATACTGACCTCACAAAATATTTTTTTTAAAAATTAAAAATAACTCTTTAAATGACAACGTGAGTTCAGCAGGGCATCTAACGCCCTGACTAGGTCAATGAACTCAAGCTGCATATCACTGCATTTTCTCTAGAGCCAGACGGAGATGAACCTTCAAAGATCATATTGGTTGGCGCTCATCGAATAAATAAATAAATAACGACCGCTAGCATTGACAAAAAAAATCGAATAAAATTAATGAATGCTAATTCAAGATGACGATTCCTGACTCCATCATGGGAAAGGAATTGCGACGTTACTGGCATCTGCCTCTGCGAGCTGCGAGGGCGAATTACCTTAGCTAGCATTAAGTCAGAATATGCATAATATCTTCAGCACCGTGCACCTTTTTCGTCTGCGTAATTCGTGAGTTCTAGGATCCTCTTCGGAGTTATGCTCGCAAATCGCGGCGGTGCGTTGGTTTCCCAACTGGCGGTGGGGGCTTTTCTCAGTCCTGAAACAGTCGGGATATGGGCGGTAGCGCTCGCGATCACCACGATAAGCCTTTTTTTTCAAGCCAATGACTTCAGCCGTATACCGTTACAGGGCAGGTGCCCAGAAGAGGTGATTGCCATTGATGAAACGCTGAATCGCTGGTTGATGATTTCTTGGATAATTGTCGCATCGTTGATCGCTATCTTGATGCCCAGCTTCGCCGGGAAATCGTACGGGCCACTTCTTGCTTTATTGGCATTATGCCCTCTTCGCATCCAAGCCAGCCGTTTCGTGACGCGGTTATCGACTTCAGGCAATATGAAGCGGATCAGTTGGTGTACTGCTGCCGAAGGACTCGTTCGCACACTCGTACTTGTAGGTGCGCTCTTCCTTGGTGCTGGTCTATGGAGCTTTGTTTTGGTAGAATGGGCGGCGGTCATTACCCAACTCATAATGGTTTGGCCAAAATCAAATAACCACAAACAAAACGAAAAAAAATTATGGAGATTGCCAAGTCCAATTATTACCAAAATTTGTACCACAAGTTTAGTATGCTTGCTCGTCGCGAGTGAAGGACATGTGGTATCGATCTTACTCGCGAAGGCAGCATCCGAGTCTGCTGCCGGATCCTATTTCTTCAGCTTGCGGTTTGCGAATCAGATAAACATGATTCTCTATCCATTGATGATTTTGGAATCCCTGCCAAGTCTCATAAAAAATAGGACTGACCCAGCACGCTTTTCAGGTGAGGTACGTCGTCTACTTCGCCGTTATTGGGTCTTGGCATTGACCATGGGGACAGTCATTTCGGTGATCGGTCCCATTGGCTTGCGTGTCGTCTGGGGTAACCGCTGGTTGGAGGCAGCCAATATGCTTCACATCCTTGGTTTTAGCATGGCGATTAGGGCGATGTATGTATTCGCCAAAGTTCAGCTTGAAGCGGTTGGGTCCTTTAATCTGATATTAGCTTTGAGTGTTTTTGATCTCTCGTTGATTTCGGGCATCCTGATCGCTGCAGGATTGAATCATTTTTCGCCGATATTGATCGTGGGCATTCTCGGCCTTGAATCTCTGATAATTTTAATCTGCGCCCAGATACTAGCTAGGCGCAACCACCCGCTGGCCGATAAAATCGCTGCTGTAGAGTGATAAAATCAGAATCGCCGCTGCGGGACAAAAATCGTATCCCCCGGTTGAAGCCCCATGTCAGTTGCGCTACCTGAAATCACTGCATCAAGATCGACGGTAATGGTGTCACTGCCGCGCAGAACCTGAATTGACCTGCTGGCATAGCGACTGAGGCCCCCTGCCATACTGATTGCTCGGGAAACAGTGAGGGTCTCACCTGAGGGTGGGACCAACGGTCCACTGCGTGTCACCTCACCGCTGACATAAATGCGATCAAGAGGTGAAATGATGAGTTGGTCGTCAGGCTTGAGGACGGTGTCGCGAGTCGGATCACGAAGGATCTCCACCTCGTTGAATACCAGAGCCAGCTTACCATCACGCAACAGTCTGATGGCCTGACGATTGGCGTCTTCGGTAAACCCACCGGCCTCGGCTATGGCGCGCAGCAAAGTAGTGGCACCAGCTGGATTCAAGGGAATGGCGCCAGGGCGGAGCACGCTGCCCATGAGGTAGATTCGCCGAGGTGCGTATTCCCGAATGCTAACGGTCAAATGCGGGTCGCGCAAATCACGTTCGCGGTAGCGGCGCATCAGTTCGTTGGCGAGCTGAGCGGTGCCCATGCCTGCGACCGCGGGAACGACCCCAAGGTTGAAAAAAGGCGCACCTAGTGCAGAGACGCGTACTTGGCCACTGTATTTTGGCTGACCCTCCACTTCGACTTGAAGCAAGTCACCCGGCAAAACAATTTCACTGCCCGCAGTAATCTGTTCTCCAATCGAACCGGCATTGCTATCCTTTGGAATAACATCTTTCGACAAAACAGGTTTAGGCGAGACAGGGAGATCTGGCAACGATGCTGGGGGTATCGGTTCGGGCACTATGGGCCTCGATTCAATCACAACCCCACCTTTAGGCAGTGAATCGGCAACGTCGCTCGAAGTCGGCTCAGCGGCCTCATCACGTTGACAGCTACAAAGGCAGATGGCAGCAACCGCCAGGAGGGACTTCAATGGCCAATGGATCCAGCGTAGATGAGTTAGCTGCGGCTGTACGGCTTTCAATTGCGACTGATTCATAAGTGCTCCTCTAAGGTGGCCAATCCGATGGCTAATGCTCTAAGCTGGATCATCCCTCGGCGTGGATCTCCAGCAACCAGATAC
Source organism: Planctomycetales bacterium (assembly GCA_025362255.1). Taxonomy (GTDB): domain Bacteria; phylum Planctomycetota; class UBA11346; order UBA11346; family UBA11346; genus CAIUVD01. Next base: position 8,564 of record JANYGY010000014.1, on the reverse strand, counting down.
GGGCGTGACAGAACCTAGCGTAGACAGATGACCGATTTTCGCCACTGTGAGATGTACGTTCATGCAACCCCCATCGTCGTTTAAATCCTCCAATTCAGTACCCGCACGGGTCAGCGTTATCATTACCAACCATAATTATGGTCATTTTCTCAGGGCCGCCGTGGATAGCGTTCTCGATCAGATATTTCCGGCGATGGAACTGATCGTGGTCGATGACGCTTCGACCGATAACTCGCTTGCCGTGCTCGAAGCGTATCGAAACCAACTGCTGGTCGTCAGAACTGGCGGATGCGGGCAGTGGGGGGCAGCAATGGCCGGGTTCTCGGGCTCTGTCGGTAATATAATCGTTTTTCTCGATGCGGATGACGTTTTGACGTCCACTGCCTTGGCTCGTCACGTCGGCGAATTCGAAGCTGACCATCAGTGTGTAGTTAGCCAAGGACAGATGGATCTCATTGATCGTCATGGTCAGGCCTTGAGTGGCTGCCTGTTCAAGCGTCGCTGGTTGTCCGGTGATTTGTCCTCGCCCCTGCTGCTGAATGGTCGTCTCGACCACTGGCCGTACACGTCCGGCAACGCCTGGCGACGCGACGTCGTTCAGGCTGGACTCGACTTCAATCCCCAAATCCGTAATGCGCTTGATGGTTTTCTACACGCGATCTCACCGTTGTTTGGGACATATCGCGATTGCAACACGGTGGTCGCCCGCTACCGAGTTCATGGTAAAAACATGAGCCTTAATGAAGGTCTCGAAAAATTGTCCCAATCAGCCTATGAAGAAGCAGATAAACTTCGCGCAATCGCATTTTTCGCACAAAAGCGAAGAGTTCATTTTGACCCAAATGTTGCTATTCTTAATAACTTCAAACAGATTCGAAATTTTTTGGCTTGGCACTTGCTCGGCGCTGCTGCACCCCCGGGATTACGACCTATGAATCTCACAAAAGCTTGGAGAGCCAGTTTGGTGCCGAAGTTTCGTTTATCTTGGCTGAGGCATTTAGGATGGTTGATGGCCGTGACGTGCGCTTGGCCTTCCCTTAAACGTTGGTTGTGTTATCGCATTCTGTCCGTAATTCCGCAGCGGGTTGAGGCGAATGCCAGGCTTTCATCAAAAAGATGAATCGCCGATGTCGTGGCTAAGTTTTGCAATCAGGTTAATAAAAAGACAGCACTTGAACAGATATTTCAGCGTAGAATGCGGTTTAAAAATAATATTTTTCCGAAAAACTCGTTGAGAAGACAGAAATGTCTCACCTCGGATGAATATTTTTGGACTTATTTTTTATGCCGATTTATCCCACTCAATACCATTGCGTCGAGAGCAACGACCCCCAGCTTACAGGCTACCAGCTTTCAGGGATAACCCGTGAGCTGATTGATCAGGGTTTTAGGAACAACTCATCCTTTCGGAGCCATCATGTCCAGCACGCAAAGCACTACGCAGACCTCGCCAGTCGCCTCATTTTTCGATTTGCTCAAACGTCGGATGGTGGTGGCCCTGGTTACTGGGATTGCGATCGGGGTACTAGTGCTGGCGTGGTTCCTGAGTGTCACCCCCCTGTACCAGGCCGATGCAAAATTGGTGGTCGACCAAAGTCGTCGGGCTGTCGACTTTTCGCCATCAGGTAGTGACCGCGAAGATCGCTACAGTCTGATGAACACTCAACGTGATCTCATCGTTTCTTACCCAGTACTCGCAGCGACCGTGCAAGCAGCACAACTCGAGAAAAAAAATATATATGCGCGAGACCCGATATCAGTCCTGGAAGGTCGTCTGAAGGCGATCAGCAATAAGGACAGTTGGATGATTGATCTGACGATGCGCGATGAAAGCCCACGTGTTGCTGAGCAGATCCTAGTTACTGCAATCGAGCAATATCAAGCTCACGAACGACGGCGTCACCAACAGGTCACAGACGGCGGAGTCGCACTGCTGCGAACGCAGGCCGAGTCAGCAAAGAATGAACTCACCCGCGCGCGTGATGAAGAGCAACAGCTTCGCATTGAACTTGGCATCGTGAGCAGCGATCCCGAACGAAATCCCATAACTGAACGGTTGACCCAACTCGAAGTCCGGTTGCTGGCAGCTGAACGAGATTTGGCTCAGGCCGAAGTTGTTCAAGCAACTCTTATCGCCTCTGACCTTGCAGCTACGCCCGATCTTCATTTGCAGTCTCTGGTTCAAGTCCCCGAAATCCGGCGTGAGGTCCTCGTACAAAGCCAGTACCAAAGTCTCAATGAATTGGGTGATCAGCGTCGCCTGTTGCTCAAAGACTTCCTGGAGACCAACCCCGAGGTGGTACAACTCGATAGCCGCATCGCTACCGCCCGGGATCGATTAGAATCCTCCATAAGCGTGGTGCGCGCAGGTATTGCCCACCAACGCGCCGCTATGGTCAGTCAACGCGATGAACTGAGGTCGGCGATCTCTGCAGCTCGAAATGAATTATCTGCTTTGCGCAGGAGTCTTGGAAAGTTGCAGTTGAAGAGCGAAGAGGCTGCAACGCGGGAGCGTATCTTTCAAACCCTGATCAACCGCCAGCACGAAGAGGAAGCGAGCAGTTTGCTCGTCGGGCAAGTGGTCACCATCGCCGAAGAACCCCATGCCGGCAGTGTTCCAGTGAATGTCAGACGGAGCATGTCGTTTATTGCATCAATCATGCTTGGAATCATTGGAGCCATTGGCGCGGCTTTGGTCGCAGAGACCTTCGATCGCCGCATACGCGATGCTGATTCAGTGACAGAACTCACCGACCTTCCGACATTAGGTATGATTCCACACGCCGAGGGATTGCCATTGCTAGGACGTCGTGATGAACGAACAGCCGATCGACGTTGGCAAGGAGTCGAGGAGGCATTTCGCATGATGCGCTCGACTCTCCAACTCAGTGCCGCCAGTGGTGACGCGACGCGGATCATTGCGATCACGTCGCCCTCAAGCGGAGAGGGCCGGAGTACAGTGGTGGCACGCTTGGGAATGAGCCTGGCGGCTTCGGGTCGCGGTGTGTTAGTGGTCGACGCTGACTTGCGTATGCCGGGATTGCATCGGCATCTGGGAATGCCCGAGGGACTTCCAGGTCTCGCTGAGCTGCTCGCTGGCCAGGCCGACATTGCGCCACTACCAACTTCATGGCCTCGCTTGCACCTGCTGCCCGCAGGGACTCCTAATGACCACTCTGCAGAACAGTTGCAAAGTCCTTTATTTCACGAACGACTGTCTGATTTCACCGAAACTTTCGACTATATCCTCTTCGATTGCCCCCCTCTGGAATTTTCAGAAGCACTTGAAATCGGTGCTCTTGCGGACGATATCCTGCTGGTTATTCGCGATCGCTTCACCTCGAAACAGGCTTTGCGGCTCAGCCAAACCCGCCTAGGCCGCTTGCGTGGAAAAGTTCTGGGTCTCATCATCAATGATGATCGTACCACAGCGCTCCAAACGAGAGCGAAGGATGACCGTGGCGTGGTTCCGCCTCAGACGTCACCTCTCGGCTCAGGACTTCTCTACAAACGCCAACCGACACAAATCATAGAACCCACTGCTGATTCTACCGCTGCTAACGAAAATAAAACCAGCTGATACCCCCGCATTAACGTTTAAGCTCTTTATCGCGATAATACCAACATATTGCCATCAAAAGATGATCTAAAAAGCGAAGCCCACTGAGAATTCTATCACCAAGCGATTAAATCCATCACCATCGGTAGCGGTGGTGCGTGATTCTCCGACACTCAACTGGAGGCCAACGCCAGAAACTGGGGTACCACGCATTCCAATTGTAGTACCGATTATGTTTCTTACCTGAACATCTGTACCGGCCGCCGCCCCGCTGTCCTCTTCGCGACTCCATGAGCACTCACTGAAAGCCCGCAGTCTTTGGCGCAGACGCAGTTCAAAATCCAGAGATAATTCTCGTCTATAAACTGCATTGGCGGTTCGCCCCTCGTTAAGACCGGATTCTGCACGAATTGAAATCGAGCTGGATTCTTCCCAATCCCAACGCAAGCCCAGATCGCTATAGGGCGCTCGAACATGCTGATCGTCATAATCCGGGTTATCAAATGCAGCCGAACTGAAAGTCCCAAAGGCGAGGCCGGCTTCGGCCTCGGCAGTCCACTCTGGAGCTAGCGATAAAGAGCTTCCCGCACCAATGACGCCAAGCACGCCGTTGCGAAAACGACCCTCTTGGTCGTAGCGCATGATCGATGTCATGATCACGCCATACATCTTGGTGTCGCGTTGCGTACGCCACCCAAGCCGCACATCGTCTTTCCACTTCGTGCGATCCGCTTGATCTCGATCAAAGAGCGTGGAGTCCTCGAGGTAATTAATTCGCTCGAATGAATTGGAGGCCTTGATATAAGGTCCGGTTTCTTTTCGTTCAGCCGCGAGTCGTCCGCCGAATCGATTCCGGAGAATTTGTTCCCCGGTGATGGGTTCAGGCTCGCGCCCCCGGTCTCCATTGGCCGCACCGCCGACATTCCACGCCGGACCTCGATAGAAAATATCTAAAAGTGACGATAATTCGGTGGTATCTCTGCTAGGTGTCTGACGATAGCGCAATCGCCCTACCTGAACATCTAGATCGGCATCAAGGTCTAGATTGATATAATAATGTCCATGGCCACCCGCTGTACCATGCGCGAAAAAATCGGATGTCCCACTTCCATTGAGATTCGAATCATAACCCCCTCCAATCGATGTTGTGGGGTGTAATTCGACCCGACCATCGAAAAATAATGGTTCTGCGTAGGGCACTACGCGAAGAGGTCCGGCTGGGACTTCCATCGCCGCAAGGAAATACGGCAAGAAAACAGGGAATGATGTGAGCACAAAGCTCACTGCGATGCCATTTTTCATTTGGCAGGTCCACTCAATTCCGTCGCACGATATAAAAGATCCTGATAATCCGCCTCTTTAACAACTGACCACCCACTCTCACCACCCAGGACTAATCGCCCCTGACGTTTGATTTCTACCGAAGGACGCCCAACGGCCAACGGCACTGTGAGCCTCGATAGTCCACCTTGTAAGCGCTGAGTAAGAACTGATTTTCCGCTAGTTAGCGTGATGTCAGCCGCCGACGTCAACAATACTACTGCCTCGACTTCGTCTCGGGGCGTACTATCGCGCCAGAAAAACGGTTTCGGCTGTTTGCGTGGCTTCAATCCGCTTTCCTGGGTCCGATGCACGAGCCAGACCGTATCGCGTTCGACTTTTGGCCAAGCACCAGTCTTAAACCTTGCAGCATACCACGACGTCAAATCCAAGTACATCCAGCCAGTACCCGTTGAAGGTGCAATCTCGGTGGCTTCCGAATAGTCATTCCACGTTATGAGCTGGACCCAGTCCGCGTCCTTGTCAATCGCCCGTTGCCACATGCTGCGAAATAATTCTGTGTTGCCGGCCTCGAATAAAAAAAGATCTTTAGCGCGCATGTCTTGCGGTGAAATCGGTTCCATCCATAACATTTTTTGACGATGTGACTGGCCTGCAAAATCCGGTCGATGTACGACAACTTCTGGCGTCCGCATGCCCCATTCCGAAATCCCGAAACAGTTTCTTGCGAAACGCCCAAAATGGATTTCAAGACTTTGCAGCACAGGAAAAAATGCGACACGAAGACCCTGTGCCTTGCAACCTGCATCGACCTCATCCCACCACTCGTTGGGGTGAATTTGCGCACAATATGGAGCGACCACCAAGCGACCATCAGGTAGCCGATATGCAGCGGGGGAGGCTCCCAATTGGACCATCGCATCAATTACTTCCTGAGGTGTCTTAAAAGCGGATGTCACATCCGGCATCAGGACAATTCGAAACCCAGGAACAGTTGCCGCCGCAGCCAACAACGACTTGGCTCGCTCCCAATGGACTCCTTGCGTTTCTAATAAGTTAAGAACAAAACCATCAATTCCCGCACGTGCGGCAGTTTGAACCTCCCAGCACAAATCTTGTTGTCGCCAATCCATCCTGCTATCTGAACTCTCAGCGATGACTGCCCGTGGCAGGGGCCGTTGCCGAATAAATCCTCCCTGATTCTTAAATTTATTATTCTCTCCCTCAGGTTTAAGATACTGAGAATCATAATAGTCTTCAAGGCTCGGTCGATTATCGAACGATCTGGGAAATTGAGTAATATAGTGGGCGAAAACCTTGCGTGGGGACGCGGATAAAACCGCTGGATTTGGCATCAAAAAAGGTAATTGATGTGGAGATATCGGTAAATCCTCAGACGTCAATTCCTGAGCGAAGCTAACGCCAGCCGAAATGACGGTGGCTAATACCAACTGTATCACCCTGAATAATCTTAACATGAGCTTGATCATAGGTTCGCATCCTTTAATTCAACCTGACTTGAACCATCTCCGAACGAGGTGCGCCTTGCCTGTTCTCAAGTTATGATGACGATTGTGCTATGCCTACGGCCATTGTGCAACCTCAGTCCAAGCGTGAGCAAGCCCTTGCCCTCAACCACCTTGCTTCTCGCCGAAAAGGCCCTGTCGCAATTATCTGGCATCGATTCGGTCCATATCATCTAGCTCGTTTAAAGGCATGTGCGACGCGTTATCCGGTCGTCGGCATTGAAATGAGCGGGGCTGATCTGACCTACGCTTGGCGAACTGAGACAGATCCAGTGCCATTTACCCGTGAGACCCTTTTTCCTGGAGTCGATTGCACTACTGTCAGCGCCCGTGTGGTCGCGGGAAAAGTTGAAGGAATTCTCAATATGTACAACCCCTCGACGGTTGCAATTCCGTCGTGGGGTACGCCTTACAGTTTGGCGGCCCTTGCTTGGTGCCTGCGCACGGCAACTCCCGCAATCGTGATGGTAGACAGCAATCCCGAGGATAAGCCGCGAAGTATGATCGCCGAGTGGCTCAAACGGCGAATCGTCGGAAAATTCGGGGCAGGACTTGCCTGCAAAACAGATTACCTGTCTGCCCTCGGCATGCCTAAGACTGCCATTAGCCTCGGTTATAATGTGGTCGACAATCGTTATTTTGCCAAAGGTGCAGATGCGCTCCGCGCCTCGGCTCCAGCATTGCGACAAGCGCGCGGCCTGCCGCGCCCTTTTTTACTGGCGGTGGCCCGTTTCGTACCGAAAAAAAATCTCAATACCCTGCTCGAAGCCTTCGCGATGTATTGCCACGGCAAGCCAGCAGAACTGGATCTGGTGCTGCTTGGCGATGGCCCTCTGCGCTCTGAACTCGAACTCCAAGTCCACCGCCTTGGCTTGGATGGCCGAGTTCATTTTCCGGGTTTCGCTCAATACGATGCGTTACCAACCTGGTATGCGATGGCCAATGCACTGATCCTGCCCAGCGTGATCGAGCAGTGGGGTCTAGTGGTGAACGAAGCGATGGCCGCAGGCTTACCCATCTTAATTTCGTCACGCTGCGGTTGTGCTGACTTATTAGTGGAAAACGGACGCAATGGCTGGCATTTCAACCCACTTGATCCCGCAGTGATAGCAGCCCGGATCAACGATCTAGCAACCTTACCCGATCAAGGTAAGGCTTTCGGAATGCGTAGTCGCGAACTGATTACCGATTGGTCACCAGCGACCTTTGCTGAATCGTTGGGCCAAGCCGCCGCGGTGGCCGAACAACGACGGCAACCCGCTTCTATTTTTGATCGAATTATGTTGCACATGCTCATTCCCAGACTTCGTGGCGAAGAGTAGTCAATGCTCAAGTTGCTTCTGGTGATGACCTTAACAGTTCAAGTTGTGCTGTTTAGTCAGGATGCTGGTGAGCTTGCCTTATGGATTCCAGGACTGTTAGTAGGCGCATTAGGTTTAGCGCTTGGCGACAGAAAATATTTTGATTCGAGCGATCTGTTCTATATCTTGTTTTTATTTTTATTTGTGGTTGCGCCCGCAGATCAGATCAATGGATTGAGATTTCAAGGGGATATCTCAGTTCGTGGTATTATTTTTCCAGAACATGTTTTGACGAGGTCAGTAATTTTGGCTGATCTTTTCGGCGCATGCGTATTGGTTGTGAAAATTCTCTCCTTCATTCAACGTCCAGCATTTAATTCACGTTTTACTACGTACAAATCAATATCATCTACACCAAAAAAATCGCAGATATCTCTTGGACGCAATTTCGTTCTCCACAAGGATCTGCCATGTAAAATTGCGATAAACTTCCCAGATCACTCCCACAGTTTACAATCAATAGATGCGGCTGACGATCAGCTTATCATCTTGGACGATTCCGCCCCTCCGCTAACCAAAAACTCACCACTTGGGAAAATTGCTGAGTTTGCGCCAGTGGCAAAGCTGCGGCGGTCAGTGAGGTCGAATATCGATTCAGCTTCGTCGTTCTTGGTGCCTGCATCCAAAACAAACGGTATATTTTGGATTTTAGCAGCCCTTGCACTGTTGGACCTCCTCATGCTCGCATTCATGATATTGGCCATGGGGGGGACATCATTTATCACCGATGGAAGAGATTACCCTCACCGATTGTATGAGCGTAATCCTGCACTAGCCGTTGTTACGCAGGCATTTCTGCAAGTTGTACCACTGATCGGATTTATTGTTTCAATTATT
>JANYGY010000001.1 GCA_025362255.1 Planctomycetales bacterium | reverse complement strand
CCGTTCCTCAAAGCCTATCGCGGCATGGCCTGGTTTGCGGCTCTCGCACCGACTCCTTAGCTTAAGATGAATAAGCTGCGAAAATGCGCAGCCTGTGGGGGTTTGGGGGCTGGATCGTCCCCGACTTGAGAGCGTGGATATTTTATTTTCGCAAGAAAAATGGCATCGTGCACCGGTAAAAGCCGACGTGAAACAAGGGGTGCAAGTCCCCCACATCGAAAAGAGTAGCGACCTACGATGTCCGCGAGTGAGGCATCAGCAGGCGCTCCCAAGCATCCGGCGCAAGTTTTCAGCCTTCGCGGGGTGTTGGCCTCGTCGACTCATTCCATTACCATCTGGCATGCCTGGTTCCGCCCGTGTCGATGTCGGTCTGTTGATTGCCAAGATCGAGCGGTTGAACCGCATCGGTACGGCGTTGTCGGTCGAGCAGGATCCTGAACGGGTGCTTGAGGCGATTCTGCTGGGTGCCAAGGAGCTGACCGATGCTGATGGCGGCACGCTGTATATCCGTGCTGGCGACGAGCTGCGCTTTCGGCTGGTGCGCAATGACACCTTGCGCATTGCGTTTGGGGGTCCGGGCAAGCCGTTGCCGACGTTGCCGGCGGTGCGGCTGAGCGATTCAGCGCACTCGGTGGTCGCGCGCGCCGCGGTCACGGGAATGACCATCAACATCAGTGACGCTTATTCGTCCGCGGCCGTTGACCAGGAAACGGGCCAGGACGCTGATGGCTTTGATTTCAGCGGCACCCGGGCGTTTGATCAGGCGATGAACTACCGCAGCATTTCGCTGCTGACGGTGCCGATGCGCAACCATGAAGGGCTGGTCATCGGAGCGTTGCAGATGATCAACGCGCGCGATCGGGATGGCACGGTCGAGGCCTTCAGCGAGGCCGATGTGCGGCTCGTCGAATCGCTCGCCAGCCAAGCTGCGCAGACCCTGACCAAGCGTGATCTGATCGATGGCTTGGGCCGGTTGTTCGATTCATTCGTCGAGCTGATCGCGACCGCCATCGATGAGAAATCGCCGTATACCGGCGGCCACTGCCGGCGAGTGCCCGAGTTGACCATGGCCTTGGCCGAGGCCGCAACCAATGCCGGGCTGATGACCATGACCGAGGCCGAGCGCTATGAGATCAGGGTCGCTTCATGGCTGCATGATTGCGGAAAAATCACCACGCCCGAATGGGTGATGGACAAGGCGACCAAGCTGCAATCGATCAACGATCGCATCGAGTTGGTGGCGTTGAGATTCGCCAAGCGGGCGGCCGAGCGTGAAGCCGCGTGCTGGCAGGGCATCGCCGAAGGCGGTGATCGCGCGGTGGCCCTGGCCCTGCTGCGTGAGCAGGTGGTGGCGATCGACGATGACCTGACCTTCATCCGCAAGGCCAACATCGGGGGCGAGACGATGATCGCCGCCGATCAGGAGCGCATCCGCGCGCTTGGTCGGGCAGGCTGGTTGACCGCCGACGAGGTGCGCAATCTATCGATCGCCCGGGGCACGTTGCTTCCCGAAGAACGCGAGGTCATCAATCATCACATTGTCGCAACCTTGCGGATGCTTGAAAAGCTGCCATTTCCCGCGCATCTGGCCCAGGTGCCTGAGATCGCCTGCGGTCACCATGAACGCATGGATGGCAAGGGCTATCCCAAAGGTCTGACTCGTGAGCAGATGTCCGTGCCGGCACGGATCATGGGTATCGCCGATGTGTTCGAGGCGCTGACCGCAGGCGATCGACCATATAAAAAAGCCATGAAGCTCAGCGAGGCGTTGGCGATTTTGGCGACCATGGCCCGCGATGGCCACATCGATCCCGATCTGCATCGGGTGTTCATCGAGGCGAAAGTGTGGCAGGCGTATGCACGCAAATTCCTGCAAGCGGATCAACTCGACCTGTGACCACCGCGATCGTCATTCGGCCCTACACGCTGGCTGATTTCGCGCAGCTCGAACGGATCCAGCGCGAGTGTTTTCCGGTACCTTTTTCGCCAGAACTATGGTGGCGGCCTGAACAGATCGCGAGTCACATCGCTCATTTCCCCGAGGGAGCATTGGCGGCAGTTGCAGGTAATGGCGAACATGCGGGCGAGCTGGTTGGCAGCGCGACGTGCACCCGGCTGCGCATCGACCCGGCCGCGCCTGGACACACCTGGGCCCAGGCCGCCGATGACGGGTGGATCCGCACCTGCGATCCGCAGGGAGAGACCCTATACGGGATCGATATCGCGGTGCGTCCGGCTTGGCGAGGGCGTGGCGTGGCGCGCGCATTGTACGGTGCGCGATTCGCGCTGGTCGAGCGCCTGGGCCTGCAGCGATTCCTCGCCGGCAGTCGGATCAGCGGATATCACCGGCACCGCGACCTGACGCCCGAAGCGTATGTCGCCCAGGTGATCGCTGGTCATTTGATCGATCCGGTGATCACTCCGCAGCTACGCGCCGGACTGAAACCGGTTGGCGTGGTCCACCGGTATCTGCCTGATGTCGAGGCGGCCGACTGCGCGCTGCTGATGGAGTGGCGACCAACCCAACAAACTGACAAACCTGACTCGGGGTCTTCATCATGCGGGTAGCTGCCGCCGCTTTTCCGTTGATGCCCATGACCGCCGCCGCGTGGGTTGCTCGCTTTCGCGCCCAGGCGCGGATCGCCGCTGACGCCGGGGCGCAGCTCGTGCTGTTTCCCGAATATGTCACCGCCGGCTTGCTGACCTCGACCAATGAGTGGGCGAGGTGGTCAGATCTGTGGCGCGCCACTGCGCAAGCGACCGCGCACGATCTCGGGCTATTGGTGGTCGCGGGAACGCATCTCGAACAGGTCGACAAAAACTCGTCAGAGGTGCGCAATCGCTGCCTGTTGGCGTGGCCTGACGGCAGTTGCGATCAGCAGGACAAACTTCAGCCGACGCCGTGGGAGCGCCGCTGGCAGATCACACCCACCCATGACGTGCGGCGGTTTCGTCACGCCGGCGTGACCATTGCGGTGCCGATTTGCTACGACATCGAATTCCCGGAAGGCGTGCGCGCGGCCGCGGTCGCCGGAGCTGAACTGCTGCTGGTCCCGAGTTGGACGGATGATGATCACGGCTTCTGGCGCGTGCGTCACTGCGCTCAGGCGCGTTGCATCGAAAATGCGGTGTTCGCCGTGCATGCGCCGCTGGTGGGCGGCTTGAGCGAACCGCCCGATTTCGAACAGGCATGCGGGGCGGCGGGGATTTTGACGCCGTGCGACATCGGCTTTCAGCGCGCCGGACTCGCGGCAGAGGGCAGCTGGAATCAACCGGTGGTGGTAATCGCCGAACTCGACTTCGCGGCGCTGCGCCAGTCACGCGCGATGGGCACCGTGACGCCGTTCAGCGATCGGCGTGAACTCAGCAGCTATCGTGTGCGCTCAGCCGACACTGATCTGGCGTAGCCAGTCATTGAGATTGTAGCAATTCGTCACCCGCGCGATTTTTCCCGACCGCACGTCGAAAAATGCGCCGCCCGGTAAAACATAGCGCTGCCCGGTGGCTGGGGGCAGGCCTTCGTCCTGGGCAATGTAGGTGCCGTGCACCACGTATTCGGCAGCCGCGCGCGTGCCGTCAGCGGCGACGGTGAACGTCAGATCGCGGATCTGTTCGCGATAGCAGCGGTCCATGCGAGCGAGGAAACGGGTGAACGCCGGGTGACCGATTTCACGCGCTCCCTGATTCAGGTCGTGGACCACGTCAGCGGTCAGCAAGGCGAGGGATGCCGACCGATCACCGGGGATCTGCGAGGTCTGGTTGAAGGTCGCGTAATAGCGCGCGATCAGTTCGAGGGTCGAAGTGGCAGTGGGCGGCATCATCGGCGCGATGCTCGCCCGAGCGTTGGCAGCCACAAGGCCGCTTGTCAGGAAGGGGTGGATGCCGGACAAATAACGGATGCCCAAATTGCGCATCATCGAAGGAAGTGGCGCCGGGACGCTGGCTCCGATCACCGCCGGCAAGCTGACGCTCGGGCGCGAGGCCGACAACGATCTGGTGGTCGGAGATCCCAAATCATCACGCAACCACGCAGCGATCGTGCGTGAAGGCGGCATCTGGCACCTGCATGACCTGAGCAGTTCCAATGGCACGTGGACGGATGCAGGTCGGGTCGACAGCCTGCTGCTGAGCGATGGCACGGTGTTTCGCATCGGACGGACCTATCTGCGTTTTGAAGTCGGTGATGAGCCTGAGCAGACCCACGTCGAAGCAGGTGATCCCGGCTGGCTGGATCCGGCCCATCTCGAAGGTCTCGACCAATCACCTGGACAACTCGGCACGGACCAGGCCGGCACGCGTGAAGCCACCGCGGCGTTGTTCAGCCGCCAGCTCGGCGGCACCACCACCCAGTTGGCGCGCCACAACACCTACCTCGTGCTGCTGCATCAGCTGGTTGAGAAATCGCGGGCGGCGAAATCGCGCGATGCGTTGTTCTCGTTGCTTGATGAGGCCGCTGCCGAGGTCCTCGATGGCGATCGTTGCGCGGTGTTCCTGCCCGCTGAAGCCGGCACCTCGACCACCGGTTGGGAGCTGTGGCCGCCGCACGAACGCCGCCTGCGCGCTCGCTACGGGGCGGTACCGTTCGCGCGCACTCTGCTCACCGCGGTGCGCCGGCACAAAGAGCCGCTGCTGTGCACGTTGCTCGGCGATCTGAATCCGTCGCAGTCGATGCTGCAGGCTGGCGTGCGCAGCGCGATGGCGGCGCCGTTGCGCCTGGGTGACGAGGTCCACGCACTGGTGTACGTCGACCGCATCAAGGGTCCGGTGTCCGGACCGCAGACGCCATTCACCCGCGCGGATCTCGAATTCTTGTCAGCGGTGGCAAATCAGTTGGCGGTCAGCTTGGCTAATCTCGCCAACGTGGCACGGATGTCGGCAGAGATTTCCCGCCTGCAGGTCGCGCCTGCGGTCAAGCAGCTGACCTTGGTCGGCGCCAGTCTGGCCGCGACCGAGGCCCTCGTGACCAAGGTCGGTGCCAGCGATCAACCGTGTCTGATCGTCGGTGAAACCGGTACCGGCAAGGACCTGCTCGCGCGCATGATCCATCAACGCAGTTCGCGCGCCGACAAGCCGCTGCAAGTATTGGCCGGCCTCGGACTCGATCCGGCCAAACTCGAGATCGCGCTGGTCGGCTCGGCCGAGGATCAGCGCCCCGGGGTGATCGAATTGGCGGATCAGGGCACCTTGCTGATCGAAGAGCTCGGTGATCTGCCGCCGGCGGTGCAGGCCCGACTGGTGCGCCTGATCGATCACGGTGAGCTGGTCCGAATCGGTGACACCGGCGCGCGGCACGTCGATGTGCGCGTCATCGCGACCACCACGCGGGATCTGCGCAGCGACAGTTCAGCTGGTAAAATGCGCCCAGATCTGATTGCACGATTGACCGGCTTCACGTTCGTCCTGCCGCCATTGGTCGATCGCGCGGGGGACCTTGACGATCTGGTTGAGCATTTCCTGGCGATGAACGCCGCGCGTCTGGATCAACCGACCAAACGCATCGCGCCGGAAGTGCGCACGGTGTTCCACCGCTCGCCGTGGCCAGGCAACGTTGGCCAGCTCAAGCAGGTGATCGAACGCGCCTGCGTGGTCGCTCCTGATCAGGTGATCCATCTGGCTGACTTGCCTGAGGCATTGCGCTCGCCAACGGCCGGAGCGTTGCCCACCGGGGCCGGCGGCCATTTGCCGATCACCAGTCTCGCGGCGATCGAACGCCTGCATATTCTCCGGGTGCTCGAACATTGCGGAGGAAATAAAAAAGCCGCGGCAGAGGTCCTTGAGATCGATCGCTCGACCCTGTACGCCAAGCTGCGTCAGTATGGCGTCGGCTAGACGTCGCTGATCACCGTCACTGATTACCGTTAAAAGTTGAAGGACCAAAAGCCCACATGCAGATCAATGAACTTTTCCAGGGCATGGCCAAGCACAACGCCAGCGACCTCCACCTAAAGCCGGGTCAGCCGCCGGTTTTTCGCATCAGCGGCGAGCTGGTGCGCCTCAAGGGCGAACCGCTGACCGATGCGATGCTCAAAGAGATGCTGCTGCCGTTGCTCAATGAAAAGCAGCGCCGCGATCTTGATGAACGTGGCTATGCTGATTTCGCGGTGCCGGTGGCCGGCATCGGGCGATTCCGCTGCAACCTGTTCAAGCAGATGGGCAGCCTGGCGCTGTGTGCACGCCGCAACAAACCGACGATTCCAACCTACGCTGAACTTGGCTTGCCGCCGCAGATCGAGCGCTTGGCCGGGCTGGAACAAGGTCTGGTGCTGGTCGGTGGGATCACGGGATCCGGCAAAAGCACGACCATCGCCTCGATCCTCAATGACATCAACAGCCGTCGCCGCTGTCACATCCTGACCATCGAGGATCCGATCGAATTCGTCTACACCGAGGACAAGGCGATCGTCAATCAACGCGAGATCGGCCAGGACGTGATGAATTTCGAGGAGGCCCTGCGGTCGGCAATGCGCGCTGATCCCGACGTCATGCTGCTGGGCGAAATGCGTGATGGTGAAACCGTCGAGACGGCGTTGGCCGCGGCCGAGACCGGCCATCTGGTCTTCGGCACCATCCATTCGTCCGGGGCACCGCAGACCATCGGCCGCCTGTTGGATCTGTTTCCCGAAAATCGCCACGCCCAGATGCGGACCTCTTTGGGTTTCAATCTGAAGTGCATCCTTAACCAGAAGCTGCTGCCGATCGCCCAGGGAAAGGGCATGGTCCCCGCAGTCGAAACGATGTATGTGTCGCCGATCATCAAGAAGATGATCCTGGAAAGCGACGACGCGAAAATTCCTGAAACCCTCGCCCGCGACCTCGAAGCCGGCAGTGAGAATTTCAACCGCGTGCTCGCCCGGTTGTACAAAGAGAAGAAAGTCACGATGGATGTCGCGCTGACCGCCAGCCCGAATCCGGAAGAATTGCGCATGAGCATGCGCGGCATCTCGATCACCAATTGATCCACATGAAAGTGACGTCACCGGTCGGATGGTTGGCCGCGGTGCCGTTGCTGTGCGCGGCGCTGGCTGGGATCTGGGGGGTGGCGGCATGGTGGTCGCCGGGCCTGATGCCGGGCCGTGGCGCCGGTGCGCTGCTGCTGGGCGGCAGCATCTTGGCGCTCGCCCTGCCGGGTCGTCAGAAGTGGACGTGGCGCAGTCCGCAGCCGTGGCTGGTCGCCGCGTTGGCCTGGCAGGGGGTCGCCCTGGCGGGCTGGACCATCGCCCGCGAACCGGGCCTGTTATGGTGGGGCGAACGTTGTGGGGCGCTGCTCACGGCGCTGGGCATCTGCGCGTGGTGCCAAGGCCGGCCGAGCGAGCCGCTGCTGCGCGGCTTGGCCGGTCTCGGGGCGGGCTGCTTGATCATCGGGGCGATCACTCCGCCCGCGATCGCCGCGTCGTGGGTCAGCGGTTACGATCTGCCATTCGGGAATCCCAATTTCGTGGTCGGCGCAGCGTTGCCGCTGCTGGGCCTGACGCTTCCCTTCATCACTGATCTCAAATGGGCGGTGATCGCCGGTTGCGGACTCAGTGCGGC
>JANYGY010000172.1 GCA_025362255.1 Planctomycetales bacterium | reverse complement strand
GGCAATCTTGCCAATCGCGAAGTCTCGATCCGCAACTGGTACGACTTCACCGATCTCAGCCATCTGCGCGGTTCGTGGGAGCTGACCGTCGACGGCACGATCGTCGAACGTGGAGCCCTGGCGCCGCTGGCCTTGGCGCCAGGACAAGCGCTGACCGTGCAGATCCCCTACACCGTGCCGCAGACCCTGCCCGGCCAAGAACTGCATCTGACCGTGCGTTTTCACGCCAAATCGGCGACCGCGTTTCTGCCTAAAGATTATGAAATGGCGTGGGATCAATTCGCCGTGCCCGCTGAGATCATGGCGGCGCCCGCACGCCCGAGCGCCTCGGCGCTGCCCCGGTTGTCCGGGCTGACGGTGCACGACGGCAAGCGTGAATTGGTGATCACCGGTGATCAGCTCGAGCTGATCATCGCCAAGGACAGCGGACGGATCAGCGCCTGGCGCGTCGCGGGGCGCGAGCTGCTGCTCGCCGGTCCGCAGCTCACGGCGTGGCGTGCACCGCTTGATAACGATGGCATCAAAGCCTGGGACATGGTGATCAAGAAAGCCGATCACAAACCGGTGACCAAGTGGATGAATGCCGGATTGAACGCGCTTCAACGGCACTGCGCCAGAGTCGTCCCGACGGTGCAACCCGATGGCTCGGTGCTGATTGCCAGCGAGCTGAGCGCCTGGGGCAGTGACCGCAGTCTGCCGTTGGGCGAGATTCGTCGTCTCATGGTGCACGCGGATGGCAGCCTAGCGTTCAGCCACGTGTTCACGGTGGCCAAGGGTCTGCCCGATCTGCCGCGCCTAGGAGTCGAGCTGGAAATTCCCGAAGGCTTCGAACAGCTCGAATTCTTCGGCCATGGCCCGCATGAGTCCTATAACGACCGCCTTGCCGGAGCCGCTGTCGGGCGCTATTCGACGACCGTCACCGACCGCTATGTGCCTTACATCATGCCGCAGGAACACGGCAATATCGCCGGTCTGCGCTGGCTCGCCCTGCGCTCTGCCCAGGGAAAGCACAAAGGCAGCGGCCTGCTCGCGACCGCCGATGGGATGATCGAAGGCAAAGCGAGCCACTACAGCGACCAAGAACAGACCAAGGCGTTCCACACCACGGATCTGAAGCCCTCGGCGAGCACCCACCTGTATCTCGATGTACGGCAGCGGGGCTTGGGCGGAGCGAGTTGCGGGCCGGACACGCTCGAACGCTATCGCGTGCATTCAGGACAGGATTACCGCTTGGCGTATCGCCTGGTGCCTTTGGCCGCGGGCGATGATGCGGGCCTGATGCATCGGAGTTGAGCCAGAGACGAGCAAGCCGGATACGGGCAGACTGGCACCGCCGCGCTGTCGGACATGCTTCGCACCATGTCCGACGGTGACGAACTTCTGCGTTGTCTGGCCGCCCTGCAACGGGCCCAGGCGGCGTGGTTGAGTGATCTGACAACCACCTGTCACGATGCCGACGCCGCGTTTGCGCCGGCTTTCCGTCGCTGGCAGGAACAGCTCGCGCATCTGCAATGGCACCTCCATCGCGGTGAAAGCCGGTTGCTCCACTTTGTGATGACGCCGCAAGCGCGGGTGGCGCATCAGGACCCGCCGATCCACCCTGACGCCGATCACGCTGACGAGCACGCCACGGCCAAACGCTGGCAGCGGCGCCTAGCCGCCTGGTTCGCCGAGATCCACCTGACGACGACTTATCGACGGCTCGAGAATATTCGCGATCTCGACGGCGAAGCAGTCAACGCAGACATCATCACCGACCTCGTGCTGCTTGCCGAATTGGCCGAGCAGACCGCGCCGGTCTTGCTCCGCATCGCGCACGAGCGAAACGTGGCGACCGCCCAAGATTTGGCGTTTTATGGCGTGATCGCGCCGTGGCGGGTGCGCGGCCTGCCGGCCTTGCACACGGTGCTGCGCTGGCTGTCCGAGACCCTGATCGACGAGGACGACTGGTAGCGTTCGAGTTCACTACGATGACATCGTGTTTGACGCACCGGGCCTCGCCCGCGAGTCAGTGCCCTACCTCGCGACCAGGGTGGATCACCCTGGATCGGCATGGCTTACGAGATGAATCAACTGCTTCAGATCTGCATGGATCAGAACGCTTCAGACATCCATTTGACGGTCGGCCGGCCGCCGAGTTTTCGCATCAGCGGCAGCATCAAGAGCCTGAAGAGTCCGGCGCTGACGCCCGAGGACACGATCGCTTTGATGAAGCAGATCACCAGCGAACGCGGGCAGACTGAAATCGCCGAAGTCGGTTCCACCGACTTCGCGATCGGCTTCGAAGACAAGGCGCGCTTTCGCGTCAACGTCTTCAAGCAGAAGCAAAAAGTCGCCATGGTGCTGCGACTCATCCCGTCAAAAATTTTGACGATGGACGAACTCGGGCTGCCGCCGCTGATCAAGGACATCGTCACCCGGCCCCGCGGCCTGGTGCTGGTGACGGGGCCGACCGGGTCGGGCAAATCGACCTCGCTGGCGGCGATGATCGACTTCATCAACACTGAGGAAGACGGCCACATCATCACCCTCGAAGACCCGATCGAATTCACCCACAACCACAAGAAATCGGTGGTCAACCAACGTGAGATCCACGTCGATTGCCCGAGCTTCGAAGAAGGTTTGCGGCGTTCGCTGCGCGAGGATCCGGATGTCATCCTGGTCGGTGAAATGCGCGATCTGGCAACGATCTCGGCGGCGATCAGCGCCGCCGAGACCGGCCATTTGGTGTTCGGCACCCTGCACACCACCGGCGCCTCACGGACGGTCGACCGCATCATCGACGTGTTCCCGACCAATCAGCAGGAGATGGTCCGCACTCAGCTCGCCGGCAACCTCGTGGCGGTGATTTCGCAAGCCCTGGTGCCCAAGATCCCCAAGGGTCGGGTGGCGGCCTACGAGATCATGATCATGAATCCGGCGATCTCGAATCTGATCCGTGAGAACAAGAGCTTCCGCATCGATTCGACGATCCAGACCAGCGCCAACCAGGGCATGATCCTGCTCGACGATTCGCTCTACAAGCTGTATACTGCCGGCACGATCAGCTACGAAAACATGATGATGTTCGCCAAGGATGTCGGCAATCTGCAGCGTAAAGTGCAGGAAGCCGGCACCGGCCCGAAATAGGCCTGACTTAGGCCTGAGCACCGCGACGAGCGGCTGACGAGTAGAGTAGATAACCTGGACCCTGGAACCTGGAGCGCGGCGACATGATCAAATCTGGTGGCGTGGACCCGAAAGCCTTGATGAAACTCCTCTATGAGTGGGAGGAAGTCGACAAGGAGACCGCACAGAAGATCTTCAACGTGCACCGCACCCAGAAGCTCGACATCGTGCAGGCCTGCATCGATGGCGGCATCCGCCAGGATGCCGTGCTCGGGGCCCTCGCTCGACTGCTCGGCATGGAAATGGTGCAGCTCGGGGGAATCGTCCTGCCGCGCGCCCTGATCGACATGGTCAAGTCCTCGACCGCCCGCAATTATCGGATCATCCCGGTGCGCCTCGACGGCAAGACCCTGGTCGTCGCCACCAGCGATCCGGACAATCTCGCGGCCTTGGATGACCTCAAATTCGAACTCGCGGTCGAGCAGGTAAAGCCGGCCTTGGCCGCTGAGGAATCGATCATCGCGGCGCTGGATCAATATTATCCGATCGACTCGGCTGATGCAGCCCGAGAGCTCGTCGATGCCTTGGACAAGGCCAAAGGCATCACCGAGATCGATGCCGGCGATGTCGCGAGCGGCACCGAGACCTTCACCATCGACGCAGGCCTAGATGGCTCCGCCCAGGCTGATCCCGCAGCGATGGCCGAGTCATCGCAGGTGCGCAAACTGCTCAATCTGATCCTGCTCACCGGGGTCAAGGCGCAGGCGTCCGACGTGCATTTCGAGCCGTTCGAAGAGACCTTCCGGGTGCGCAACCGCATTGACGGCGTGCTCTACGAAATGTTGCCGGTCCCGAAAATCCTGTCCGCGGCCCTGGTCGCGCGCATCAAGGTCATGTCGCATCTCGACATCGCCGAACGCCGCTTGCCGCAAGACGGCAAGATCCCGATCCGCATCGGTGATCGCGAAGTCGATCTGCGCGTCTCGACCCTGCCGACGATGTTCGGTGAATCGGTCGTGATCCGCATTCTCGACCGCAAGGTGGTAAATCTCGATATCGAAAAGATCGGCTTCCCGGAAGAGCAGCTCGCGTATTTCAAGGAAGTCATCCAACGCCCAAACGGCATCGTGATCGTCACCGGTCCGACCGGTTCGGGCAAGACCACTACGCTCTATTCGGCGCTGTCGGCGGTGAATTCACCCGAGGTGAAGATCATCACCACCGAGGACCCGGTCGAATACGAGATCAACGGCCTGATCCAGGTGCCGGTCGACGAAGACGTCGGGCGCTCCTTCGCCAACTGCCTGCGCGCGATCCTGCGCCAGGATCCGGACATCGTGCTAGTCGGCGAGGCGCGCGACAAGGAAACCGCGCAGATCGCGATCCAGGCCTCGCTCACCGGCCATCTGGTGTTCACCACGCTGCATACCAACGATGCGCCGACCGCGATCTCGCGCCTCATCGACATGGGTTGCGAGCCGTTCCTGCTCGCCGCGACCCTTGAGACGATCTGCGCCCAGCGCCTGGTGCGCACCATCTGCACCAAGTGCAAAACCCCGTATGAGCCCAGCGAAGAAGAGCTGATGCAGCTCAGCATCAAGAGCCGCGATGTTTCCAACCAGCGGTTCTACTACGGCAAGGGCTGCGACAACTGCAAGAATACCGGCTACAAAGGCCGTACCGCGCTGTTCGAGCTGATGGACATTAACGACATCCTGCGCGAACTGATCCTCAACAAGGCCAGCGCCTCGGCCCTGCGCATCGCCGCCCAGCGCGGTGGCATGCGCACGCTGCGCGACGCCGGCATCCAGAAGATCTTCGCTGGGTTAACCACCATCGAAGAAGTCGTCCGCGAAACCCTTGCGGTCGAAGACTGAGATCAGGATCATCCGAGCCATGGCCCTGTTCAGCTACAAAGCATTCGACAAGCGTATCAACAAAGAGGTCTCTGGCTCGTTGGAGGCGGCGACCCAGATCGAGGCCATCGCCGCGATCAAGAAACTCGGCCTGCTGCCGATCGAGGTCCGCGAAGCGAAGAGCAAGACCGCCAAGGCGGCCGCGAACTTTCAAAAGGGCGCCGGCGGCAAGCAGATCAACATCCCCGGCTTCGGCACCGGCATCAAGCCAGCGGCGATCACCCTGTTCACCCGCCAATTGTCGACCCTGCAGGACGCCGGCCTGCCGATCGTGCAGTCGCTGCAGATCCTCACCGACATGCAGCGCCCGGGGCCGTTCAAAAAAGTCCTCATGGGAGTCACCGAGGAAGTCCAATCGGGCACCATGCTGTCCGAGGCGATGGCCCGCCATCCGAAGATCTGGGACAAGCTGTACACCAATCTGGTCAAGGCCGGTGAAACCGCTGGTGCGCTCGAAGCGATCCTTCGCCGCTTGGCCGAATTCCGCGAAAAATCGCAAAAACTCAAAAAGAAGATCATCGGCGCGCTGATCTATCCGGCCGCCGTGATGACCATCGCCACCGGCATCCTGACCTTCATCATGATCTCGATCGTGCCGACGTTCGAAAAGATCTTCCGTGAACTCGGCATCACCCTGCCCGGTTTGACCGAAGCCCTGATCAGCATGTCGCGCTTTCTCGCCGACTGGTGGTGGCTCGCGGTTGGTGGGATCATCGCCCTGATCATCGGCTTTAAGGTCGCCCGGCGCACGGTCGCTGGCGGCGCGATCGTCGACCGCATCCAATTGATGCTGCCGGTGCTCGGCAACGTGATCAAGAAAGGTGCTGTCGCGCGCTTCACCCGCACGTTGGGCACCTTGGTGACTTCCGGCGTCGGCTTCCTCGATGCTCTCGACATCACGCGCACCGCGACCCCCAACATCGTCGTCCAAAACGCCATCGCCGCCGTCCGCGATTCGGTAAAAGAAGGCGAGACGATCAACGAGCCGTTGCGCCGCAGCGGGATCTTCGACGACATCGTGGTCAACATGATCAAGGTCGGTGAAGAGACCGGTGAACTCGACAAGATGCTGATCAAGATCGCCGACAACTACGAAGAAGAAGTCGACATGGCAGTCGCCGCGATGATGTCGTTGATGGAACCCGCGCTGATCGTGTTCATGGGCGGCGCGGTCGGCTTCATCGTCATCGCGCTGTTCATGCCGCTGATCAAGATCATCACTGAGATGGGCCAGCAGCAGAATTGATCGCTGGTTCCATAAGCCAGCAGCCCGTCGCTGATGCGCCTACCGGGGCCAATCGCGCAAGTAAGCCAGCAGCGACGGATTGATGCCGGCGCTGTTTTCGTGTTTGGGCAGGATCAGATCGCCGCCGGCAACCAGGATCGCGGCACTGCCCGAACGGACTGACGAATAGCCGATGATCACCGGGCGATGGTGCGCGGTTTCGAGTTGGCGCAGGCGGGCGGTGACGTGATCACCGCGGTCATCTCCGAGATAGAAATCCATCAGGATCACGGCGGGCGGGATGCCGTCACCCAAATGTTCGAAGGCCGCCACCGCATCAGCGCCGTTCAGGTGCCCGTCGAAATCCCAGCCGTCGACCATCGCCACGGTGGCGTCGGCGACCCGATGCATCGCCGGCGTGTCATCGATCAACCACAGTCTGGGCATGGCCGCGATCGTGGATCGACTTTCTGCATGCCAATCCGTGATCGCAGCTAAAAGATCCCGTGTGACCACTGCGCTGCGCCCCATCCATGCGACCAAGGCCCTGCTGATCGCCATCGGCCGGGCGGCGATCGAACTGCTCAAAGGCATCGGCGAATGCGCGATGCTCAGTCGCCAGGCGAACCATGCCCTGCTGCACGATCGCCAACGCTGGGAGGTTGTCGTCGCGCAGCTGTATTCGATCGGTTATCTCTCGCTGCCGATCGTGCTCGTCACTGGTGTGTCGATGGGCTTGGTGATGGCGGTGCAGGCGCACGCGACCTTGGTCAAATTCAACGCCGAGGTGATGTCCGGGCCGATGGTGATGTTCTCGCTGACCACCCAGGTCGGCCCGTCGATGACCGCCTTGCTGGTCGCCGGGCGGGTCGGCTCGAACATCGCGGCAGAACTGGGCACGATGAAGGTCACCGAGCAGATCGACGCCTTGCGCGTGATGGGCACCGATCCGGTGAGCTATCTGGTCATGCCCCGGGTGCTGGCGTTGACCTTGCTGCTGCCGGTGCTCGGCGCGTTGGCCGGCTGCGTCGGCACCCTGGCCGGAGGATTTCTGCTGGTCACCCTGTGGGGCGTCGATGGCGGCGCGTATTGGTTCCAGACCCAGCGCTTCGTCGCCTCGTGGGATGTGCTCACCGGCATCGCGAAATGTCCGGTGCTCGGTTTCGGAATCGGCCTGATCGCCTGCCGTCAGGGTCTGCTGACCCGCGGGGGTGCTTCCGGCGTCGGCGAATCGTGCACCAAAGCCGTGGTTCAAGGCTCGATGTTTGTGCTGGTGATGAATTTCGTCCTGACCCTGTTGTCGAACAAATTGTATTTCCTGATCTACGGTTGATGCGCATCGCGGTCGTCGGTGGAGGCGTGATCGGCCTGGCCTGCGCGTGGCGCTTGGCCGGCGATGGCCACGCCGTGATGCTGTTCGACGGCGCCCGTGAAGCGCGTGAGGCCTCCTGGGCCGCCGCCGGCATGCTCGCCCCGCATCACGAAGCGACTGCCGACGATGCCGTCTGGCGCCTGGGCACCGCCAGCCTCGCGCGCTGGCCAGCCTTTGCCGCAGCGCTGGGTGCCGACCTGGATGTGTCGTTCAGCGGCGGTCTGCTGCCGCTGATCACCGCCGCTGATCAGCCCGTGATCGACGCCAAGCAGCGCTTCCTCACCGCGAAAGGATGGGCCTCGACGTGGCTCGACCGGCACGAACTCAGCCAACGCGAACCCGCTCTGCACGCCGCCGGAGCCCTCCTGGTGCCTGGTGGCCGCGTCGATCCACGGCGGCTGACCAAGGCCCTGCGCCACGCCTGTGCCGCGCGCCACGTCGATCTGCGCTATGGCGAGGCGGTCAGCGAAATTCTCAGGGGTGGTCTTGTGGCTGGAGACAGCAGTTCACCTGAAAAAAAATCAGGGACCGAGCACCGCTGCGATCTGACCGTGCTCGCCAATGGCGCGTGGACCCCCGCGCTCGCCCAGCTGGCCGGCATCGCTCTGGAGGGCGAACCGGTCAAAGGCCAACTCCTCCGCTTTGACGTAGCCGACGGCACGCTGCGCCACTTCATCCACTGCCATCACGCCTATCTCGTCCCCCGCGCTGGAGCCGGCGTGGTGGTCGGCTCAACCATGGTGTGGTCAGGCTTCGACAAGACCCCCGACGACGACGCCATCGCCGAACTCGCGGCGCAAGCCCGCCGCCTGCTGCCCGCCCTGCGCGACGCCCCGATCAGCGAAACCTGGACCGGCCTGCGCCCCCGCCTGCGCACCGGCATGCCCGTGCTCCAACGCGTGCGCGACGACCTGATCATCGCCACCGGCCACTTCCGCAACGGCATCCTGCTGACCCCGATCACCGCCGACGCGATCGCCGAACTCGCCGGCGGGGCCGCCTGCGGGGTGGACGTCAGCGCGTATCGCCTGTGAGGCAGGCAACCCCTTGAACGGTTTTCATGGCTGCGTCGGAACCAGGGCATGAGTGGGCACCTCAGCGCTCCAGTGGTTCAGGCAGGCCTCGGCAAATCGTTCTGCCAAGCGGATGATGTCATCGTGGCGTGGCAGGGTCACGATCCATTCCTGAGGAATACCTCCAAGGCCGCAACGCAGACCTGCAAGGCCACCAGCAACGGCCGCAGTGGTATCGGTATCGCCACCCAAATTGACTGCGGCCAACACGGCACTGGAGAAATCGCGGTGCTGTTGGAGGCACCAACAACTGGCTTCAAGAGTCGAGACGACGTAACCGTCACTCGGCACCCGTTCACGCGGCAACGCGAGACAGGTGCCGTCCAGCAACCGTGCGAGTGGTGCGCGTTCTTCGTGCGGCACGTGCCGCCGCAGTCGCTGACTGGCAGTGCTCAAGGCGGAATCGATGGCGGCGCCTTCGATCAGGGCTTCGCTCACCAGCGCATGCAGCGCGCAGCACAGTCGCGAGCGTATGTGCGCGTGGGTGTA
>JANYGY010000228.1 GCA_025362255.1 Planctomycetales bacterium | reverse complement strand
CAAGAAGCCCACGAAGCCATTCGCCCGACCCACGCCGACACCACCGCGACTATCACCGCAACCACCACCGGCCCAGCTGCTGATTTGTACCGGCTGATCTGGGAGCGATTCATCGCCTGCCAGATGGCCAGTGGCCGCGATCAGCTGACGACCATCGATGTCGCCTGCGCCCCGGGCGCTTTCAACGGCGGACCGATGGGCGTGTTCCAGGCCAAAGGCAAAGTGCTGTTGTTCGATGGCTGGCGCCGGCTGACCAGCGACGCGACCGAAGAGCTCGCCAAAGATGGCCCGAAGAAGCGCGGGCGGCCCAAAAAAGGCGCCGCTGAAAATGCCACCTCCGGCGAAGCCCGCAGCGAAGTCCTCGCAGAGCTGCCTCTGCTGGAGCCCGACCAGACGCTCACCCTGCTCGACTTGCTGGCCAAGCCGAAAAGCACCAAGCCACCGCCGCGTTACACGCAAGCTTCACTGATCAAAAAACTTGAAGGCGACGGCATCGGCCGACCAAGCACCTATGCGCCGATCATGCAGACGATCCTTGAGCGCGGCTATGTGGGCGAAGAAGCCCGCATGCTGTTTGCCACCCCTCTTGGCCTGCGGGTCACCGATTTCCTGGTTTCGCGGTATGCGGGAAATTTCATCGAAAAAGATTACACCGCGAAACTCGAAGCCCGTCTCGATGCCATCGCCCGCGGTGAAGCCGACTGGCAGCAGACGGTCACCAGCGAGGCTTTCGCCATCCTCGGGGCGGCCCAACGGGCCGGATTGCGCGGCAATCCATTAGCCGAAGGCAGTTGACTGAATCTGCGCCGCGACTTCTGCAAAAGATGGTCGATCGGCGACAATGGGCGCGACACAGCGGCGCTGAAGCCGCCAGCCATCAGCGAGGTCTTCCGCGGATGCGACCGTGCGGGCGAGAAGCTCTTCAAGCAAACATCCAAAGGCACGCATTTCAATTTGTTGCAGCCGCAGGCCGAGGTCGCCTGCCGGCATGAAGGACGCCGCCCCGAAATCACCAAGACGGGCGTCGCCGGTGGCGCGGTCCGACAGCACGTTGTGCGCGTAGAGGTCCCCGTGCAGCAGCCCGCGCGCGTGCAGGTGCGCCACCGCGTCGGCGATCCCGCGCGCGAGGCGCGTGGTGACGGCAAGCGGAAAGGTGACGTCAGCGGCGTACACATCGCGGGTGCAGGTCGCAAAACTTGGCGGGTCAGCCAAGCGCTGAAACCGTCCGTCGAGCAGCGGCATGGTCAGGCCGGCGGTACCCGCCGGATGTCCGGTCAACACGCCATTGATCCCGATCACCTGCGGATGGCTGCCAACAACACGGGCAGCGGCGATTTCACTGCTCGACCACCCATCGCTGGTCAGGCCGCCTTTGAACAATTTGAGCGCCACCGCTTCATGCTCGCCGGACGGCCCTTGGCGCTGGGCGCGATAGACCACTCCGGATGCGCCGGAGCCGAGCGGCTCTCCGACCGCGATATTCGCCCACGCGGTGAGCGGAGCGTTGGTCTCCTCATCGCTGCCGACGCGCGCTTCGGCCCCCGCCGTCAGCGGATTGCCACCGAACGCGAGCCACGCCAAACGAGGCAGATCAGCCAGCCACGCGGGCAGTGCTGCGAAATTATTGGCTGAAATGCGCAACAATTCGAGCCGGTGGCAGTTCGCCATCGCCGCCGGCAAGGTCGCCAGCTGATTGCCAGCCAACGCACATTTCTGCAAGCGCGCACAGGCGCCGAGGTCGTCGGGCAAAGTCGTGAGTTGGTTGTCGGTCAGGATCAGCCATTGCAGCGTTTGAGGCAAAGCCGCTGGACTGACATGGCTGATCTGATTGCCGCGAAATCCGATCAACGACAGCTGCGGCATGCGCCCCAGCACCGTCGGCAATGCGCGAAACTGATTATCCGAAGCGAAAATGATGCGCAGCCGGTGAAGGCGTTCGAGTTCGTCGGGCAGCTGACTGAGCGCGTTGCCCGACAGATCCAGGATCTCCAACGTGTCGGCCAAGGCATAGACCTCACGCGGGATGTCGGTGAGTCCCGCGCGCAGGTCCAGACGCTGGGCGCCGGCCAGTTCGCCCGAGCGTAGCCGATCCAATTGGTCAAGGTTCGCCATGGCCGGCGACGCTGGAACCCTCTGCGCTTCGTTCAAGGCCGAGACAGCTCACGCATCATCTTCTGCGCGAGCTTCACCTTCAGACGCATACCGCCTGGTGGCCGCCATCGACCCGGATGGTGATGCCGTTGACGTACGCGGCGCCGGTCGACGCCAGGAAAACTGCGGCGTGGCCGATGTCCTCCGGCGTGCCGATGCGGCCGACTGGGACCCGTGCTTTGATCTCGGCGGCAGGCCCGGGAAGGGTCCAGTGATGCGCCGTCATATCGGTGAGGATCATCCCCGGCGCGATCGCGTTGCAGGTGATGCCGTGTTTGCCCAGGGCCGTGGCGAAGCCGACCATGGTCATGCGCAAACCGGCTTTCGAGGCGCCGTAATCGACCTGCATCGGTCCGGTGACATTTTCCGCCAATGAAGTCACGAACAGCATTCGCCCGCCACGTCCGCGTTTGATCATCCCGGCGGCAGCGAGTTGGGTGCAGTGAAAAGCACCGGTCATGTTCACATCCATGGTCCGCTGCCACACCCGCGGCTCCAGGTCCATGATGTCGATGAATGGGCAGATGCCGGCGTTGTTGATCAGGACGTCGATGCCCCCGTGATCGCGGTCGAGGATCGCGATCGCCGCGGCGACCTGCGCGCGATCGACCACGTCGCACGCCAAGCCGATCGACGGCCCCGCCCCAGCAGCCTGGAGTTTCTCTGCGGCGGCCGCGGCGGCGAGCGGATCGACATCGAGGATCGCGATGCGCTCGCCCAGGCGGGCGAAACAGGTGGCGATGCCGAAACCGATGCCGCGTGAGCCGCCGGTGATGACGATGAGTCGGGACATGATGGAGCCTTTGGACATGAGGGATTTAATGAAAGGCAGCAAGGACTGGCGAGCCGCACGGACCACCATTGGAACTCGATTCCAGACGGTGTTCACCGCCGGAAAAATCGAGCAGCGGAAAATACCAATCGTGGATCGCGCGACTGCGTGCCGGCAGGTAATGGCAGATCAGCGAACGCCGCCAGCGATCCGCGGTGGTGTTGGGGGTCGAGCCATGGATCACTTGGCCGTTGAAGAACAGCACGTCACCGGGATCCAACTCGAGCTGCACCGGCACCAGGCCCGCCGGCACCGGCACCCGATCGGCGACAAAACTCTGAGTCATGTCGGCGGCCTCGGGACAGATCAGGTCGAGGCGGTGCGAACCCGGGACGACCGCCAGTCCGCCGCTGGCGGCGTCAGCGCGATCGAGCGCGATCCACGCCGCCAGACAGGTGCCGGGCATCACCGACAGATAAAAATTATCCTGATGCAACGCTTGGCCGCGCGCGCCCGGCGGTTTGAAGTAAAGCATCGATTGCGCAGCAAGCGTCGGCTCGCCGAGCAACGCTTCGGTAATTGTCGCGACATCCGGATGCAGCAATCGTTGCCGGGCGAGTGCGCCCAGCGCCAGGTGCGGATGACGATGCAGTTGCAGCAGGCGCGGATAACGCGTCAGCGGATCATCACGAACCGGAAAGCGGGTGGTGTAATCCGCATCCCACAATCCCGCGACCGGTCCGAGTTCGGCCTGTGTCATCGCTGCCGCGATCAACGCTGCGACTTCAGCCTGCGGCACCAAGCCGCGCATGATGAGGTAGCCGTCACGATCCCAGGTGGCCGACTGCTCGGGCGTGAGACGTGGTGGAATCGCTGTCTCGCCCATCGCTTGGCTATCGCACATGGGCGAGCCGCCCATGC
>JANYGY010000218.1 GCA_025362255.1 Planctomycetales bacterium | reverse complement strand
AGAATACGTCTGCGCGACTTTTGAAAGATGGAGTTTATGGCAGACCTCATGAAGAATCAAAGAATCTTGGCCAAGGTAATGAGAGGAATGAGATGGCGATGATGGATTCGCAGGTGCGAAAGAGTTTGGCCATGACGCGGTCGAGGCCGTAGCGTCGCTTGAGGACGCCATTGACGCCTACAATAAGGATTCAGGCACATTCATCGGCGCAGATTCACCGCCGCCTCTGCGTCCTCTGTGCCTTCCTCGCCCTCCTCGCCCTCCTGTTCCATCTCCCATCACGCCCACTCGAGGCGCTCGCGAAGCGCCGGTTCGAGTTCCGCGCGGAGGTAGCGCAGGCGCAGGCGGGCGCGGGCGGAGGCGTGTTGGTGGAGGGTCGCGATCAGGGTGACCAGGCGGCGGCGGAGGGTTTGGTCCTCTTTGCCGAGATGGGGGATCGCGAGTACGTCGACGAGGACTTCGACGAGGTCGATGCGCTCGTCATCGGCGTAGTAATCTTCGGCGGCGAGCTGCACCAGGCGCGCGGTGGCGCGACCGGCCAAGGTCGCGAGATAGGTCCCCGAACCGCTGAGGAATACCCGGGCCAGGGCGCGGGCGATGACCAATTGATTGGCGCTGATGAGCAGGGCTTCGGCGGCCTGTACGCGTTGCGGTGGCGGGCACGTCGGGCGTTCGGCGAGCCGGGCGATGGTCTCGCCCAGCTCGCGGATGTTGCCCGGCCCCCAGACGATCTCCCAACTGGCGACGCGCCGCCATTGGCGGCACAGGTGCTCCATCACCCGCTGCTGCAATGCCAGCGGCACGCTGGGTGCCGAGCCGACTTGTTCGAGGGCCTGCAGCACCCGCGGCACGGCGTCGGTGTGTCGAGTCAACGCATCATCGAGCAGGAAGGTCACCTCCTGATTGCTCGGATCGATGATCGTCTCGACCGGCGCATCGGGCACGTCCTCCTGCAATGAGCGCAGCATCCGCTCGGTGAGATCGCGCTGCAATTCAGCGGCGCACGCCCGGCTCGCGGCGAGATGCCCGAGCGCGACCATGCCCTGATCGCCGAGGCCGTTGGTCGCCGCCAGGACGCGGGCATGGGTTGCCGGATCGGCGGCCGGATCGGCGCCCATGATCCGCGCGGCCGCGATCACCAGGGCGGTGCGCTCGACGGTATCGGCCACCCGCGCGACGATCCCGAGTAGGCGCTCGACGGCCTGCTCAGCCGGAGTCTGGCCGCGGATGCACAGATCCGCGATCAGCTCGGTGCACAGCAGACGTACTTCGCCGCGTGGGTGATCGATCAGCGCATCCCACAAGGCAGGCAGCGCCGGCACGCCCAGGGCCAGCACGCAGGCGGTCACCACATCGCGCGAGCGGTCGTCGTGAAAGCGGGCGACGGTTTCCACCGTTGGCTCGACCAGCGCCAAGCGCGCCGCCGGCGACGCCGGAATCAACGCCGGCAACTGTTGTTCAAGCAGCGAGATCAGATGCGGCCCGCCCGCATCGCGCAGCAATCGGCGGCAGGTCACCGCCAATTTTTCGCCGGCGTCGGCATCGACCACGCCATCGCGGCACAAGTCGGCCAGCAGCCAGTACACGCTGGTGTCGAAGGCCCGCGCATAGGTCGCCGCATCGATCGCGGCCAGCAGCCGGGCCAGTGGGCGGTCGGCGAGGAATGCGTCGATCCGGCGCAAGGCAGCCGCCAGCGCCATGCGCTCACGCGGGGCCTGACCCGGCGCGATCAGCAATGACACGCCGCGCTCGAGCAGCGCCATGATCTGACGTGGATCGGTTGTTTCGGATGAGTCAGAAAGGGCCAAAGGGGCGGCAAGCAGGACGATGAGCTGCGCGTCCTGATCCGGATCCAGGCCCAGATTACGACGCAGCAGTTCATCGACGCGCGGGCGGTCGAACTCTTGCAACGCCCGGACCAAATCGATCAGACTCAGATGCCGCGGCAGTAACAGCTCGAACAGACGCTCCAACGAGCGGTGATCAGCGAGCAATCGCGCCATGCCCTTGGCCAGCGCGACCAGACCCGGCGTCGCCAGCCCGCGCGACAGCTGGGCGAGCAGTGCGGCCAGTGCCAGCTCTTGCTGGACCACCGGCAGGCGGGCGACGGCATCGGCCTGGCGGGCGAGGGCCTGGTCGTCACCGCGTTGGATCGCGCGAATGGCATCGACCACCGCGACATGCGCACCGCTGGCGACGAGCAGCGCGATCGCCCGCTCGCGCACCACTTCGGCACCGTCGGCAAGCAGCATCGGCATTAATTCGCAGACCACCGGCAACGGCGGCATAGCGTAACGCAATTGCTCAAGAGCGGCGGCGCGCTGGTCATCGGCGCGGGCGGCGAGCAGACCCTCGACCGGCGTGCGCAGCGCCGGCGCGAGCTGCGCGACCACGGCGTTGAAGCCCTCGGCGAGCACGGGCGGCGGCGGCAGCAGTGCCGCGGTCAACAGGTTGCCGACTTCATCCGCCAAGGCGATCACGCGCAGCGAATCAGGAGCGGTGGTGAGGATCAGGTCATCGCCACCATGTTCGGCGACCAGCGCCGCGAAGACTGTGGCGTCGGCGGTCTTCAAGCGCCGATCGAGCAGCAGGGCGGTGGTCGCGCCGGCGACGATCGCCTGCAAGGCGGCCTCGCTGACCGCGATGCCATCCTGCAGCAGCGCCCCCAGGCGCAGCAGCAGCTTGAGGTCGCCCTGGACCAGACGTTGGATCACAGGGGCGTCAGCAGCGCGCAGGCCGGTCAGCATGATAGGTCTCTCAACGTAAAAAATCATTGGACCCGCTGCCGCGAACCTGCCAAGGACTGAATCAACGCTCATGGGACCGCGTCCTAGAGGTCCTTTGCACCACGTTGCCCACGGGGTACGAAGCATGGTCGGAGACCTCCTCATGGCTGAGCAGCAGCAGCTTTCGCCCGAACTGGTCGTGTTGTCGAAGAAGCTCAACCAGGCCCAGACCGAATACGACAGCCTGCGGACCTCGATGGTTCAGCAGGTGTCGAATTTCCGCAAGCTGGTGAAGGCCATCTTCGATCTGGATGACGGCTACTTCGGTGGGCGATTCCAGTCGCAACACGGCACCGAGGGCAAGACCCAGCACGACTTGGCGATGGCCCTGCAGGTGGTCGAGGCGATCTCGGACGAATTACAGGGCGCCAGCGCATTCGCCGACAGTCCGCTGTTGCGCGATCAAGTCGCCAACCTCGTCGCGGCAGTCGATGAATTGCGCACGGTGTCGATTGAAACCGATCGCGCCGCCAGCCAGGCCCTCAGCTTCACCGGGGCGGCTTCGGCGCCGGCGATCTTTCCGGCCCGGACCTTTCCGGAAAACAATCCGCTCGCGTGCCTGACCGAATCGGTGGGCTTCTTGCGCGACCTGCAAGGGCTGGTCGCGCGATTGAAAGACCGCGTCGGCGCCCTGGTACTGATGGCGCAGGAAGCCGACGAGGCGCGCAACGAAGCCGAGGACGCCACCGCCAACGTCGTCGAAGCGCGCAGCGTCGACAAGATCGCGGGCTCGTTGTCGGCCGAAATCTCGGCGCGCGACGCCGAACTGTCGGCGATGCGCGTGCACTCGCTCAAAGAGCAGGATTCGCACGCCGAAGAGATCCGCCGGATCCGCGGTGAGATCCGCGAGCGGATCACCGCCGCCCACGAGGCCGTCGCGCGTGAGGCCGAGCTGCATCGATCCGACGTCGCCGAGGCGCGCAGTCTGATTTCCGAAATCGAACGTCTCGCCGCTGCCGATCCCGAAGCCGCACGCAGCGACGATCTCGACATCACCCTCGGGGTGTTGCGCGACTCGTTGGGCGCGGAAATGACCGATGAATCCGACCTCAGCGGATTGACCGCGGCGGCCGAAGCGGTGCTGACCCAATGGGCGCGGATCGTCAACGAACGCGCCGCGTCGGCAGCCAAAGAGCTCTCGACCTTGCGCTGGCAGCTAGGTGAAGCCGGCGCGCGCAGCGACGCCCTGCAACTCGAAGTCACCCGTCTGACTGCTGACGCCAAACGGGTTCATGATTCGGAAAAGGGCTTCACCACCGCGCGTGAAGCAGTGGCCAAGGAACTGTCGAATCTGCGGACCCAGGTCGCCGAGCAGGCGCGCGATCTGCAAGGCAGCGAGCAGATCCTCAAAGGCCGCGATGAAGTCGCCCAGCGGGCGCAGGAACAGGCGCAGCGCTTGGCTGATGAATTGGCTAAGGAGCGCACCGCACGCAGCGACGAGCGCACGCGTCATCAGGAGGCCTTGCGGCTCGCCCAGGGCGCCGCCCAGGAATCCGTCGGTCAATTCGAAGATGTCATCCAGCGCGCCCGGGGTGCCGCCGAAGGCGCCGAAAAGCAGCTCGGCGAAGTCCGTCTCCAGGCCGGCAGCCTGCGCGCCGAGGCCGAGGCCGCCCGCGCCGAAACCGCGCGGCTGCAAGCCGAGGCCGCGCGCAACACCGAGTCGCTGCATCAGGCCCAAGCGCGTGAAGCTCAAGCCAGCGAAGCGCGCGAGCGCGCCGAGCGGCAGGTCAAGGAACAACGCGCGAAGACCGAGGCCGGCGCCAGCGAAGCCGGACATCTGCGTGGCGAAGTCGAACGTCTGCACGCTGAATTGGCCAAGGCCAACGTCACTCTCACCCACGCCGCCGAGCGCGAACAGGCGGCCACTGCCGCCCGTGATGCGCTCGAACGCTCGCGGGCGGACCTCGCCACCCGCCTCGACGAAGCCGGCACCGCACGGCAATTGGCCGACAGCCAGGTGGCCGGCGCCAAGCTGCGACTCGACGAACTCGAGCGCGAGGTCGCGGCGCTGACCGCCGTCCGCGATCGCCTGGCGCGGACCGAGGTTGGCGCTGCCGATTCGGCGATGCGCCTGACCCAGGCCGAGCAGGCGACGGCGGAGGCGAACCTCGCCCTCGAACGCCTCACCGCCGAGCTGCAACGGGTGCAGACCGAGGCCCAGGCGCGTGATCGGCGGGCGACCGAAGCCACCGGCGAACAGGGCCGGGTCCAAGGTCTGCTGACCGAACGTGATCGGCGCATCGCTGAAGTCAGCACCGAGGCCGAGGCCCTGCGGCACGCGCATGCCGACGCCAAAAACAAGCTCGATCAGACCAGTGCCGAACTGACGCGACTCAAGACGCTGCACGACGGGGCCGTGCAGGCACGCGATCAGGCAACCGCCGAATTGGCGCTGCGCCTGAAAAGCGAAGCCGCTGCCAGCGCCGAACGCGACACCGCGAAAGCGGCGCTCACCACGGCGTATGCCGAGCGCGACCGCCTGCAGGCGCAGGCCGAGCGGCAACGCGTCGACCTCGAAGCCCAATCCAAGGTGCTGCGTCAGCGCGAAGATGAGTTCGCCAATCGGTTGAGCGAGGCCAGCCGGCAGACCGGTGAAGCCAAGCAGATCGCGCAGACGTTTCAGGCGGCCAACGACCGCCTGCGCGGGGAGATCGAGAAGACCTCGGCCCAGGCCGAGCGGGTCGAGACGCGCAGCGCCAGCGAGATCCGCGCCACCGCCGAAACCGCCGCCCGCGCCGAGCGCAAGGCGACCGAAACCGTCAAGCTGATGGACGCCGCGACCGCTCAGGCGGCCACCGTCGCGCGCGAGCTTGCCGAGGCCAAGGCGCAACTCACCGAGCTGGCCGGTCAATTGCATCAGGCGCAAGAGGCCGAACGCAATTACGCCGACCGGGTCGAGACCGAGGACGCCATCGGGCAGGCCAACACCAAGCGGTGGACGCTCGAACGCCAAGAGCTGATCGCCTTGATCAAGGCCTCTAAACTCGCGGTGCAGAACGCCAAGATCGCCCGCGAAAGCGATCTCCAGCGGGTCGCTGAACTCGAAGGCGAGCTGACCATCCTGAAATCGCTCAAGTGACGTGAGCGGTAACGAGATGGTCTATCATCCCTGCTACCTCAGTGGCCTCAGCATCGATGAAGAGGCCGATCAGCAGACGGTGTTGATCAGCGAAAGCGCGGGTAAACGCCGATTTCCGATCGCCATCGGCCAGATCGAAGCCCTGGCCATCGATCGCGCGGTCAAAGGTCAGGTCTTTCCCAGACCGCTGACCCACGACTTGCTGCTGGTGACGCTTGATGCCATGCACGGTGAGCTGACCGAGATCCGCATCACCGACCTGCGCAGCGGCACTTTCTACGCCGAGATCGCGGTCACCCGCCACGATGGCACCCAGGCCGAGATTGATTGCCGGCCGAGCGATGCGTTGGCGATTCTGGTTCGCCGCCCGGCGGTGCGTTTTGTCGTCGCCGAAGCCGTGTTGGCCGAAGCCGGCGCCTGAAGCGGACTTTCCTCCAGCTCAGCCCAGTACATCGACCTGCGGCGCACGATCTGCCGGCGTTTCGCCCTGCCGGAAATGGCTGAGCGCCTGATCCCGGGCGGCCTGCTCGATCGGATTGGAGTTGAAGGCCAGGCTCACGGCCTGCGTCGACACGGTGGTGGCGGCGTAACTCGCGGTCCACGACGGCGACCCGGCTGGCGCCTCGGCCTCGAACGGCCGCAAGGCGTAGAATTGCTTGAGCTGATCGAGAAATTTCCGGCCCTCAGCGATGAGGTCATCGAACAATTTGTTCGGCTGCGTCGCGTCATCAGACGCGGCTTGGCCACCTTGGTCACCTTGGTCAGCGATGAATGAGCCGGACCTCTGGCTGATGGTTTGTTCACGGACCAGGACTTCCGAGCGCTCATACTGGAGCTGCAAGTCGAAGCTGCGGCCGTCGCCCAACGTGATCGTGCCCGCCGCAGCCAGCGTGGTCACCTCGGCTTCGCGATACGATTCGTGGTAGTCGAAGGCTGAGCCGCTGGCTGTGGTCGTCTGCTGTTGGCTCGTGCTGCTCGCCGAGGCGTGCGCGTGACTGACGTCGATCTTCAGATCCAGCGCGGCGATGTCGGTGATTCCGAACAGATCCTTCAACACCGTGCGGACCTGGCGTTCCTGCGCGTCTGGCTGGTCCAGCAAGTTCTTTCCGGCATCGGAAATCGTCGCTTGGTCGGTCGGTTGGTGAACCGTTGGTGCTGACGACGGTCGGCCGATATCCGGGCCGCGTTGCGGTGTCGTGGGCGCAGTCCGCAAGCCGCTGGCGGCTTGATCCCGGATCAGCGGCAGCCGGGCAAATGCCGCCGCGAGGCCCTGACTGGGCGCATGTGAAGCAGCGGGAACAGGGATGCGCATCGGCTCAGCATCGGCGCGGATGTCGCCGACTTGAGGTCATTGATACGGATCACCGCCGGCGGCCTGGATGACGCCTGAGTACAAGCCGATGATCTGCCAGGCGACATACACCACCACCACGGCGTAGATCAAGCTGGTGAAGATCTTGGTCGACCACAGCGCGCGGGTCTGAAAACTTTCGCGGGCGGCGACGGCGGCCTGATCCAGGGTCTTTTCCAGCGCGCCAGACTGCTCACCGGAGTTGATCAGCGCGCGCAGCGATTCCGGCATCCCGATGTCCTTCAATGCGGCCGTCAGATTGGGAATCGCACCGCTATCGACGAGCTGGGCGGTGGCGCGCAGGCGCGCAGCGAGGACCCGGTTGCCGACCGCATCCGCGGCCAGCTCCAAGGCCGAGCGGATCTTCAGTCCGGCGGCGATCGCGGCGGCCAGCACCAGACACAGATTGCAGATCAGGAACGGTTGAATGACGAAGCGCGGCCCCGGCAGCAGCGCGATCCGCGCGAGCAGACCCGATGCATGCCAGATGCGTCCGGCAACCACCACGCTGATGATCACCGCCCAGAGCACTGCTGGACCGAGCAGCAGCCACCACGGCGAGGACTCGGTCGCGATCATCGCCGGCACCGCCGGCACGATTAGCGCCACATGCAGCAGCACGGCGGGATAGATCAAACGCCCGATGGCCAAGCCACGCAGGGCATTGAGCTGATCGAAATGATCGGCGATGCGCGCACACAGATCGGGCAGCCGGCCAGTCGTTTCGCCCGCCCGGACCAGCGCACAGGCAAGGACCGGCTCGCCGGCGGCGGTCATCTGGCTGGCGAGATCCGCGCCGCCAGTGCACCCGACCGACCATTGCAGGCCGCGTGCGCGGTAGCTGCCACCGGCAGTTTCTCCGGCCAGGCGCAAGGCATTGCCGATCGGCATGCCGGTACGCGTCATCACCGCTAATTGCCGGTAGAATCCGGCGGTCTGACGCCAGCTCATTTTACGGCAAGCCTGTTGGCTGTCACGGCAAACCAGCGGCCACGGCCGGCGGCACCAGGTCAGCTACCGGCAACCCGGCGGCGTGGGCGGCGCGCACGATGTGCGAACTGAGGTGCGCGTGGACTCCGGCGGTCATGAAGAAAAGGGTGTCGAAACCATGGCCGCGATTGATTTCAGCCATCGATTTCTCGTGCTCGAAATCCAGCGGATTGCGTAAGCCGCGCACCAACGTGGTGACCCCATTGGCTTGGGCGAAACGCACCGTGGCTCCGCCATAGGACACCGCCCGGGCGCCGGGGACATCTGCACACAACGCGGTAACCAACGCCATGCGTTTGGCGACTGGCAACCAGCCGGATTTTTCCGGATGCTCGGCGATCGCGACCAGCAGTTCGCCACCGCCACCATGCGCCACCGCGGCCGCCCGACGGATGACATCGAGATGGCCGAGGTGCGGCGGATCGAAACTACCTGGGAAAAGCAGGCGCATGGCTCAGCGGATGTCTTCTTCGATGCGTGAAATCAGATTTGCATCGATGGTTTCTTCACCAGCACCATCAGGGTGGACGACCCGGACGCTGAGCGGATTGCCTTCACCGTCGATGCGTTTTGACATCACATAGCACAGCAGGCTGCCGCCGGCTTTGAAGATCACCCGATCGAGTTTG
This sequence comes from Planctomycetales bacterium, assembly GCA_025362255.1. GTDB lineage: Bacteria > Planctomycetota > UBA11346 > UBA11346 > UBA11346 > CAIUVD01. The sequence continues at coordinate 59 of JANYGY010000218.1, read as the reverse complement.
CCGAGGTCTTCGGCCGGCGCGGGCGCCTGGGTTTTGTCACTGGCCGGTTTGGCGGTGTT
>JANYGY010000201.1 GCA_025362255.1 Planctomycetales bacterium | reverse complement strand
TCTTCAGTGAGCAGCTGGCCCGAGCCGTAGAATGCCACCGCGTCGGGGCCATACTCGGCGATGATGCGTTTGAATTCGCTGGCCACATGCGCCAGGGCTGATTCCCAGGTGGCACGTCGCGGTGCAAAGGCGCGATCCAGGCGCACCTGCGGATGCGTCAGACGGTCGCTGCGCGCGGCGACGACGTGGAGCAGCGAGCGACCCTTGGAACACAGCATCCCGTGATTGACCGGATGGCTTTCATCCCCGCGCAAGGTGAGGCGCCCGCGCGCGTCGCTCAGCACTTCAATCCCGCAGCCCACTCCGCAATAGCAGCAGGTGGTCTTGGTCGTGGTGACACGTGAGCGCGGCATGGTCATCAGCGCAGCAGTCTCCATCCGGGACTGGCGCTAATCGTGCCAAGCTGAAATGAATAACGGACCGTCGTCAGATGATCCTATATTCAGGTCAAATGAGCGGTTTTTTCAGGAGATATCCGCGACTTGGTGCACCCAGGTCTCACTAGGTAAAACCCCGAGCAGGTGGGCCGTGGCCTGTCAACTGCTCAACTTTTTCGCGGATGTCAGCCGACGCTGGCGAAAGTGGTCGCCGGTTGGGCGTCACTCAACTGTTCGATGGCCCCGGCACAGATGAATTCGTGCCAGCGGTCATCCAAGGGTTGCCAACCCGATCCGGCGAGGATCGCTTCAAGGGCAGCGCTGTTCGCAACCAGGTGGGTGGGGATGTGGGCCTCCTCCCAGACCGCCGCATCACCGCGCTCGGCCCACGCCAAGTGAATCAGCTTATGGGCTGGTCGGGCCGGATCATCACTGCTGCCGAGGACCACGATCGGTGGGCAGAGATGTACCGGAGCACCGTCATCAATGCGGAAAATACCGGCGGATTCACAGATGAATTGGGGCATGAGGGACCTCGCGTTGAGGTTCGATCACGCGCGCGGTGTGCCGAAATCTCTGACCACCGCTTGCACCAGCCCGGCGACCGACGCGCCGTCGGCGGTGGCGGCGACGGTCAAGCCATGGGCCGTGAGGGTGGCCGCCGTCTGGGGCCCGATCGCATACAGCCGGCAGCCGCTGGCGACCCAGGTGCGCAGGAGATCAAGCCCTGCGGCAGCGAGAAAGCGCTCGACTGTGGCCGACGAGGCGAAGGTCACGGCGTCGACTTTTTCAGAAGTGAAGTCGATCGCCGGGGCCACCGGCACGGCGGCGTAAGCGATCGGCGCGTGGACCGACCACCCAGCGGCGATGAGCTGGTCGCGCAGGCCCGGCCGGGCGTTGTCGGCCTGGGGAAGGAGGATCGACGTCGGTTGCAGGTGATGTTGAGAATGATGCGCGATCAAGGCCGCCGCGAGGTGCATCGAGTCGGCGACCTCAGGCATGAGGTCCGCGTGCAGCCCGTGCAGTTCGAGGGCGCGCGTGGTGGCGGGGCCGACTGCGGCAATACGGATGTTGGCCAGGGCGCGGGCGTCGAGGTGGAGGTGACGCAAACGTTGCCAGACGAATTCGACGGCGTTGGCCGAGGTCACCGCTAACCAACTCCAGCGGCTGAGGTCCGTCAGCGCGGCGTCCAACTCGGTGCAGTCGTCGGGCCAGGCGAAGCGCGCGAGGGGGACTTCGAGCACCGCGGCGCCCTGGGCGCGCAAGCCATCGGTGAGTTCGCTGGCCTGATCGCGGGCGCGTGTGACCAGGATGCGTTTGCCAAACAGTGGATGCCGTTCGGGGTGATCGAACCAGCGGATTTCTTCGCGAAAGCGCACCACCTCGCCGATGACCGTGATTGCTGGTGCGCCCAGCCCGGCAGCTGCGGCCCGCGCGGGCAGATCAGCCAAGGTGGCGGTGACCACCCGTTGGTGCGGCAGCGTTCCCCATTGGATGATCGCGGCCGGGGTCTCGGCGGCTCGTCCGGCAGCGATCAGTGCGGCGCAATTTTCCGCCAGGCGGTGCATGCCCATGTACAGCACGATGGTCTCGACCTGGGCGATCGAGCTCCAGGCAAACGGCGGCTCCGGTTCACCGGGCAGGTGCTGCTGATGGCCGGTGACCAGGACCACCGCGCTGGACGCGGCGCGATGGGTCACCGGAATTCCGGCATAGGCCGGGGCGCCGATGCCGCTGGTGACGCCGGGTACGATCTCGAAGGGCAGTCCGGCGTGGGCCAGGGCGACGGCTTCTTCGCCGCCGCGGCCGAACAGGAACGGATCGCCGCCTTTGAGTCGCACCACTCGCCGATGGCGCTGACCGGATTCGACCAACAGGCGGTTGATCTCCTCCTGCGAAATCGAGGTCTGCCGTCCGCGTTTGCCGACGTAATGACGCTCAGCGTGGGCCGGCGCCAAGGCCACGATGTCGGGGTTGACCAGGTAATCGTAGATCAGGCAATCGCAGACGAGCAGCCGTTCGCGTCCGCGCGAGGTCAACAGTCCAGGATCGCCGGGGCCTGCGCCGACCAATGACACGAGGTGCGAGGGGGAGATGCCCTGCAGGTGAGGTGGAACCGGCGAGGAGTGCATGTCGATCGTCAGCTTGGCGTGATGCCGTCGGTGGGCTGCACG
>JANYGY010000196.1 GCA_025362255.1 Planctomycetales bacterium | reverse complement strand
GGGTTGACCAGGTAATCGTAGATCAGGCAATCGCAGACGAGCAGCCGTTCGCGTCCGCGCGAAGTCAGCAGTCCAGGATCGCCCGGGCCTGCGCCGACCAATGAGACGAGGTGCGAGGGGGAGATGCCCTGCGTGTGAGGTGGAACCGGCGAGGAGTGCATGTGGATCGTCAGCTTGGCGTGATGCCGTCGGTGGGCTGCACGGGCCGCGCGGTGCGTTCAAGCGGTTCGAGCAGCGGCAGCTCGTCACCGCCGGCAGCGCCGAGTTCGGTGAACTTGCGCGCGCCCGGCAGCACGCGTGTTTCTAGGGAGCCGACGGCTTGGTTGTAACTTTGCACGGCGCCATCAAGCGCCTTGCCGACCTTGCCGAGATGGGTCGTGAACGCGCGGATGCGTTCATGCAATTCCTTGCCGAGCACCGCGACGGTCTCGGCATTCTTGGTCATCCGTTCGTGGCGCCAACCATACGCCACCGCGCGCAGCAGGGCGATCAAAGTGGTCGGCGTCGCGAGGATCACCTTGGCTTCGACCCCGGCCTCGATCAGCGACGGATCCTGTTCCAGGGCTGCGCTGAAAAAAGTTTCGCCGGGAAGAAACAGCACGACGAATTCGGGACTGGGCTGCAGGCGATCCCAATAACTTTTTGCACTGAGGCTCAACAGATGGCCGCGAACCGCCTTGGCATGCGCGACCAGATGCATTTTGCGGGTCGTCTCATCGGTCGCTTCGAGCGCATCGAGATAACCCTGCAGCGGTGCCTTGGCATCGACCGCGATTGATTTTCCGCCGGGCAGCCGCACCACCAGATCGGGACGCAGGCGGACGTCGTCGACGGTGGTCGAGGTCTGGGTTTGGAAATCGCAATGCTCGAGCATCCCAGCGAGTTCGACCACCCGTTTGAGTTGGATCTCGCCCCACCGGCCGCCGACTCCGGGGGCGCGCAAGGCCCGTGACAGGGTCGCGGTTTCGGTGGTGAGCTGACGTTGCGCGGCGAGCAGCGCCGCGACTTGTTCGGTGACCGCCGCTTGGCCACTGGTGCGCGATCGTTCGAGCTCGCTGAGCGTGAGACCGACCTTGGCCAAGGATTCGTGGATCGGTTTGACCAGGGCTTCGACCGCGGTTCGCCGCACATCGAGGTCGTGACCAGCACCCTGCTGCAAGGTGGTGAAGGTCTGCTTCGCGAGATCGAGGAACGCTTGGTTATTGGCGTGCAGCGATTGCGCCGACAACGCGCGGAAAACCTCGCCCTGGCGCTGTTGACGATCGCTGTCGCGGGCAAGCTCGGCGCGGGCTTCGCCCAGCAGTGCTTCGGCGGTTGCGGCGCGGGCGGTGGTCTCGCGCAAATCAATTTCCGTTGCGGCAGCTGCCGTGCGGGCTTCGGCGCGCGCTTCACTGAGGGCGAGTTCCGCCGCGCGCGCCTGCTCAGCGACTTGCGCGGCGACCTGTGCGGCGACCTGTTCGGGCGAGTGGCTGCCGCGATGGCGCCAGATCGCCGCCCCGAAGGCGACGCCGGCGAGCGACCCGATCGCGAGACCGAGCAACAGAGACCAGGCGTCCATCGTTCAGGCCGCCGGTTTCACGCCGGTGAGATCGCGGAACACCGACTCGAGTGACAGGCGCTCCTCGACCAGCTCGCGCAATCCACCGTGGGCTTCGACCAGACGAACCAGCTGATCGCGAGCTTCGGCAGGGGCCGCCAAGGTTATGCCATCGTCGTCGCTGCGTACGTCGCTGGCCCACGATTGAGTGGCCAAGGCGGCGAGCAGCGCGGTGTACGGCGCGGCGGAGCTGGCCTGGTCGCGCACCTGGTCTCGCCCCTGGTCTCGCAATCGGACACGCACCCGCGTGCTGCGCGTGGCGCGGGCTTTCAACGCCGCGATCGGCTCTTCGACGATCACCCGGCCGCGATCGATCACGATCACCCGTTGGCACACGGCCTCTACTTCGCCCATGATGTGGGTCGAGATCAGGATCGTGTGCCGCTGGGCCAAGCGCGCGATGAGGTCGCGAAAATTTGCGACTTGCGACGGATCCAGGCCCGAGGTCGGCTCATCGAGGATCAGGATCGGCGGCTTGCCGAGCAGCGCTTGCGCCACGCCGACACGCTGGCGATTGCCCTTGGATAATTTGCGGATGTGCCGCCCGGCATTTTCACCGAGCCACGCCGCGTCGATCGCCTCGACGACTTCGCGGCGGCGCTCAGCGCGAGCCACACCTTTCAGCCGCGCGACGTGATCGAGGTACGCGGTCACCGTCATGTCGAGGTAGAGCGGCAACTCTTCGGGTAGGTAGCCGATCGCCTTGCGGCAGGCCAGCGGCTCGGCCACCAGATCATGGCCGGCGATGGTCGCCGAGCCGGAGGTGGGGGCCAGGAAGCCGGTCAGCACCTTCATCGTGGTTGATTTTCCGGCGCCGTTTGGCCCGAGAAATCCAACGATTTCCCCAGGCTCAAGATTGAACGTCACGCCATGCAAGGCCTGGAAGGGGCCAAAGCGTTTGGTCAGGTTGTCGGCCGTGAGGATAGGCATGCCGAGGATCCTCTAACGTCAGGCTTCACGCATGAAGGTGATCACCGCGTTGCGCACCGCCTCGGGTTTTTCGCGATGCACCGCGTGGCCCGAATCAGCGATGATCTGAAGTCGGCTATTGGGCAGCGCGGCGGCCATCTCGCGCATCCGCTGGCAATACGCGACATCGCTGTCGCCGGCGATCAGCAGCACCGGAATCGTCAGGCTCGCCAGGCGCGGCGCGAGGTCTTCCATCGTGCCGTGCGACAGGTGCCGCAGCACGCCGGCCAAGCACAACGGATCCTGATTGAGCCGCAGACTGCGCAGCGATTCATCGACGACGCGCGAAAGCGGCCGCGCCGGTTTCAGCGCCGGGGTCGATTCCCACCACGAGGTAAATGGGCTGATGCCGTCCTCTTCAAGCATCTGCGCCAGACGCTCGTCGCGCCGGCGACGCTTGGCCCGCTCGACCGCATCGGCGATGCCGGGGCCAGAGCTGATCAGCACCAACCGCCGCACGCGCCCCGGATGATCGAGGGCCAACTGCAACGCGACCCGACCGCCGAGACTGTAGCCCAACAGGTCGTCGCCGCCCTCTGGTGCGAGATGCCGCGCCAGCCCCGCCGCGGTCGAGGCCAGCGTGGTACCGGGCGGACACGGTTTTCCGCCATGCCCGGGCAGCACCGGGCAACGCACCGCGAGATGGTCGGCGAAGAAGTCCGACCACACCTGATCAGTCTCGGTAAACCCATGCAAAGCGACAAGCATGGCGCAACGGTACCCCCGACTTCAGCCGAGGCAAAGCCGCTTGCGCCTTCGCTGACAGGTCAGCTGGGAAAATTTGGCGAGACAGGTGAGTCAGGCGAGACAGGCGAGTCAGGCGAGTCAGGTGCGTCAGGTGACAGGCCGAGCTGATCCACCGCCGCAGCTTCGTTGGCGGCACTGATGGGATCACTGACCGCCTCGGAGGCCTTCTTTTTCAACTGGCCGCAGGCTGCATCGATGTCGGCGCCGCGTTGGCCGCGCACCGTGGTGTGGCCGCCAAATTCGCGGACCAGGGCATCGAATTGCAGCACTTGACCGTGGTACGGCCGGCGGTGCGGGGTCTCCATGACGGGATTATAGGGAATCAGATTGATGTGCGCGCCAAACCGCCGACCGACTTGGGCCAGGCTGTGGGCGTGGTCGTCGGTCATGTTGGTCTCGGCTAGCAGCACGTATTCCAGCGTCATGCGCCGGCCGACCTTGGTCGCGTATTCCTCCATCGCGCTGAGGACTTCCTCAAGCGGCCAGCGCCGATTGAGTGGGACGATGCGGCTGCGCGTTTCGTCATCGGCGGCATGCAGGCTGAAGGCCAGCGTGACTTGCGGCTCATCATCGGCGAGCTGGCGAATGCGCTTGGGTACGCCGCTGGTCGAAATCGTGAATCGCCGCCGGCCCATGCCCAGGCCTTTGACCTCGCCCAGGACCCGGATCGCCTGCAAGACGTGGTCGTAATTGAACAACGGCTCGCCGCTGCCCATGAACACCACGTTGGTCACCGGCCGCCGCTGATGCTGATAGAAAATCTGATAGACGATTTCACCGGCAGTCAGATCGCGCTCGACCCCATTCAGCCCCGACGCGCAAAAAGTGCAGCCCACCGCGCAGCCAACCTGAGACGAGACGCAGATCGTGTGTCGATCGGCGGTCGGGATCGAGACGCATTCGACCAGCTTTCCGTCCTGCATCTTGAGCAGCGATTTGACCGTGCCGTCGCGGCTTTCCTGGTGCTGATCTTCGACTGCCGGCAGCAGGGTGAACTCGCCATCCAAACGCGCGGCGACATCGCTGGGCAACCCTTTGATGTCAGCGAAGCGAAGCGGCGCGGGC
>JANYGY010000187.1 GCA_025362255.1 Planctomycetales bacterium | reverse complement strand
GACACCGGCCAAGCCGATGTCTGGGCGATGGATCCCAAGGTTCAATTCGTCGACGACATCAAGCCCCTGCCTGACACCAAGCTGTATCGCGTGCGCGCAGTGCCCGGTGCGGCCTGGGCCGTGCCGCTATACAAAGGCCTTCAAAAAGCGCGCTTGGCCGATGGCACCTTTCAAACCTGCAACGTCATCGGCATCGATGACGGATCGCTGATCGGCGGTCCGCCGACGATGCTTTTCGGGCGATTGGCGGATCTGCGTCAAGGTGATGGTGTGATCGTCGATGATGTCGCCGCCCTGGATAAACTCGCGCATCCGCCGGCTGTTGCAGGTGGTCGGCGTCAGCCCCTGGTGGTCGGCGACACCTTGGAACTCAACGATCATCGGGCGGTGGTGGTCGGGATCTGCCGCGTGTCGCGAACCTTTCAATCGCAGCCGGTGATCTACACGACATATACCAGGGCGGTGACCTTTGCGCCCAAGGAGCGCAAGCAGCTTGCGTTCATCCTGGCCAAGGCATTGCCAGGCACGAATCCCGCCGAGCTGGCGGCGAACATCATCTCGAGCACCGGCCTGGCGGCCTACACCCAACCTGATTTCATCGCTCTAACGTATCGTTATTTCATGAAAAATACCGGGATCCCAATCAATTTCGGAATCTCAGTCGCGCTTGGATTCCTGGTCGGAACGGCGATCGCCGGGCAGACATTCTTCCAATTCACCCGTGATAACCTGCGCTATTTCGGCGCGCTCAAAGCGATGGGCGCCAGCAACGGACTATTGCTGCGCATGGTCATGCTGCAGGCGGCCCTGGTCGGCGCCTTGGGCTATGGCCTGGGAGTCGGAGCCGCTTCGCTGTTCGGCTTCTTGACCCGCAATTCCGAGTTGGCGTTCATCCTTCCGTGGTGGTTGCTGCTCGCCACCGGGGTGGCGGTGTCGCTGATCTGCCTGGCTGCGTCGTTGTTGTCCTTGCAGCAGGTGATCCGGCTTGAACCCGGCGTGGTATTCCGCTGATGCCCCGCTGGATCGACAATCCCAGAAGGTTGCTGCTGATGCAGGTGACCGATGTCTGAGCTCGTGCCGGCCGTGCGTGTCCGCGGCGTGACCAAGACTTTTTCGACCGGGGGAATCTCCACCGTCGCCCTCGCCGGTGTCGACCTCGACGTGGCTGCGGGCGAATTACTCATGCTGGTCGGGCCATCAGGGTGCGGGAAAACCACCCTGATCTCGATCATCGCCGGCATCCTCGATCAGAATGCCGGTTCGGTCACGGTGTTCGGTCACGATCTGAAGACGCTGTCCGCCGGGCAACGCACGGCATTCAGGTGCCGCCACATCGGCTTTGTTTTCCAGGCCTACAACCTGCTGCCGTCGTTGACCGCTGCGGAAAATGTTTCGATTCCGGCGATCCTCAATGGCATGACTCATCGTCAGGCGTTGATCAAAGCCGGAGAGCTCCTCGATCGCGTTGGCCTTGGTGATCGGCGGCAGTCCCGGCCAACCCAGCTGTCCGGTGGTCAGCAGCAACGGGTGGCGATCGCCCGGGCCCTCATCCATGATCCGCCGCTGATCGTCTGCGATGAGCCGACCAGCGCGCTGGATCACCGCAGTGGCGAGCAGGTGATGGATCTGCTCCGCACGGTGGCAGGCGGCGGAGGTAGTTCGGCCTCTGGACAGGATCGGGCATTGGTCGTCGTCACCCATGACGCCCGCATTTTCAGCTACGCCGACCGCATCGCGCGCATGGATGACGGACGCATCACCGCTCTTGAACAACCACCGGAACGATCGTCATGAAACCCACCTGGACCTTTCCGAGGTTGCCTCCGCTGCCACTGTTGCCGATCCTGATGGTCGCGGGGGTCGCCGGCATCGCCTTGGCCGGTTGGACGAGCTTGCGCTCGGCACGTCAGATCATCGCTGCGCCGGCCGTCGCCGAACCCGCAAAGCCGGCCTACGCCGCCTTCATCGCTGGTGCCGGTTTGATCGAGCCGCTGAGCGAAAATCTGGCGATCGGTACGCCGGTATCAGGTGTGGTGCATGAACTTGCCTGTGCGGTCGGCGACAAGGTCGCTGCCGGCGCACCGCTGCTGCGGCTTGATGATCGCCCGCAAAAACAGGCGGTGCTTCAAGCTGAAGCGCAACTCGCGCTGGTGCGCCAGCGTTTCAATCGGCTGAAAGCTTTGCCGCGGCCAGAGACGCTGCCGCCCGCCGAGGCCCGCACCCTGCGCGCCGAGACCGCCCTTGCCGATGCGGCCGATCAACGTGATCGTGCCGAAAAAGCCGCGGTAACCGGTGCGGTGAGTGTCGAAGAGCTTGCCCGTCGGCGTTTCGCGGTGCTCACGGCGCAGGCCCTCCTCGCCGAAGCCCAGGCTGATTTCATCCAGCTCAAAGCCGGCACCTGGGCCGCCGATCTTGAGGTCGCCGCCGCAGAAGTCGCCTTCGCCGAAGCCCAGGTCGCCGCCGCCCGCGTCGAGGTCGAACGGCAGGTCATCACCAGCCCATGCGCCGCGACCGTGCTGCGGATCAGCATCCGACCCGGGGAATTCGCCGCCGCAGGTGGCTCGGCGACAATGATCCTCGGTGATCTCACCAGCATGCATGTGCGGGTCGATCTGGATGAGCAGGATGCCTGGCGCCTGACTCCGGGTGCGCCGGGCACCGCCACCGTGCGCGGCAATCCCAGCCGCAGCTACGTGCTCGACTACGTGCGCGTCGAGCCCTATGTCACGCCGAAGAAATCCCTTACCGGAGACAGCACCGAACGGGTCGACACCCGGGTGCTGCAAGTCATCTACCGCATCCGCGAGCCCCAGGGGCTGTTCGTCGGTCAGCAGATGGATGTGCAGGTGCAGGCCCAGAATCAAAACCTTGCCATAGGAAAACCCTGATCATGGCGATTCAGACATTCCCCCTGTCGGCTTTCGACGTGCCGCGGTCGCTCTCTCTGGTTCTGACGCTGAGCGCAGTAGTGAACGCGGTCGAGGCCACTCCTGAACCCCCTCCGGTCGTGCAACCCGGCGCACCGGTCCGGCCGTATCTGGCCAACGCCATCACGCCCTACGAACCCATTTATTTTCTGGCCTCCAACAAGCCTGAGGTGAGTTCGAAATTCCAATTCAGTCTTGCCATCCTGCTCGTCGGCCGAGCTGTTCCGCCCGCCGAAGGTTCTGAGCGCCGCGATGGACTGTATTTCAGTTTCTCACAGACGTCGTTGTGGGATCTGTCCTCTGAGTCGAAGCCGTTTTATGATTCGAGTTACCGCCCGGAAGTGTGGTGGCATCAAGGTGGCTTGCCGCATGAGTGGCTGGGGGCCGCAGGGCTTGATGTCCAAGGCGGATTCGGCCATGAATCGAATGGCCAGAGCGGTGATATATCCCGCAGTTTGAATCATCTCTTTTTCCGCCCGGTGGCGCGGTGGGACCTGCCTAAGGAATGGCAGATCCACGTGGCCCCACGGATACGCATGCTGATGGGACTTGATGACAATCCGGATCTTCCCCGTTACCGCGGGATTTTCGATCTGACGGCCGACATCGGACAATACGACGGCGTTAAAGTCAGCACCTCCACCCACATCGGCACCCAGCTCGATCGCGCTTCATTTCAGATGGACCTTACCTACCCGATGCTCGAACTCACGCACGGCTGGATCAATTGCTTTGCCCATCTGCAATGGTTCAGCGGATATGCCGAAAGCTTGCGCGCTTACGACCAACGCAGCGACCGGGTCTTGATCGGGTTGAGCTTCGTCCGCTGAATCTGCCCCTGAATCAGCACTCGCCACCAGACCACTTGCGCCGGGAAAAGATTTCCCATGATCCCGCCCTCTGGCCAAAAGCCGGAATTCGACACCTGCCCGGGTGGCGGAATTGGCAGACGCGCTAGGTTCAGGTCCTAGTATCCCTTAAAGATGTGCAGGTTCGAGTCCTGTCCCGGGCACCACAAACCCTGCAACTCTAAATAGTTGCAGGGTTTTTTTATTTTTTGGAAAAGAAACTCGGACCGCAGAAATCCGATCGTTGACGAACCTGGCTTATCCGCTTGAACAGAACCTCGGGACCGGTGTCGGTAGGATATTCAAACGACTATCCGAGAAGATCCGCATGGGCTGAAATCTTCATCGCGGATTGCCTTCGTAGGAGAGCACGTTCATGC
>JANYGY010000104.1 GCA_025362255.1 Planctomycetales bacterium | reverse complement strand
GATCACCATGGCCAGCGGATACACCGGCACCTTTGATTTCGGCACCAACACTCTGACCGTCGCCGGCAACGCGGATTTGCGCAGTGGCGGTATTTTTACCGGCTCGACCGGGGGCTTGGTGTTGAGTGCCAGCGGTACGCTGACGCCGCCGGCAGCGACGACCATTCCGAATCTGCTGGTTACTGGCGGGACTGCGACGTTGGCGACGAATGCGCTCAGTGTGGCCGGCAATCTGACCATCAGCGGCGGGAATCTGTCCGTTGGCGCACTGAATGTAAACGTGGCGGGAAATTGGGCGAACACGGTCGGCGTGGGCGGATTCACTGCCGGCACCGGCACCGTCATCCTGAATGGTGCTAGTCCCACGCTCCAGGTGCTCAGTGGCAATACAACATTCTACCATCTGACAGCGACCTGTTCGACCGCGCGCACGGTGAACTTCACTGCGGGTTCTATCCAGACGATCGGCGGCACGCTGACGCTCACCGGAGCAAGCGGCCAACTGTTGAGTCTGCGCAGCACCACACCCGCAAGCACGTGGACACTGTCGCCCTCGATCACGCGGGTCTGCAGCTATGTCGATGTGCGCGACGGCATCAACCTGACTGGGCCGGCGATCGATCCCCTCACCAGCACGGACAGTGGCAACAACACGCTGTGGTTCACCCCCTTGGTGGTTGCTACGCCAAGTTTCACTCCCGGAACCGGAAATTATTCGACGACCCAGACCGTGGTGATCAGCACCTCGACGGCGGGGGCGACCATCTATTTCACCACTGACGGAAGCATCCCGACCATCAGCTCGACACTCTATACCAGCGCCCTGGCCGTCACTCCCTCCACGACTGTCAAGGCGATCGCGGTTAAAGCGGGCATGACGAATTCGGCGGTCGGCACTGCCGTATACACCTTCACTCCAGCGCCGGTTCCACCCGTCATTGTCACTAACCCTCTGCTCACCTCGACGGTTGGTGCATTCTACGCCTATGATGTCAACGCCATCGGGACACCGGCGCCGACCTTCAGCCTGGGTGCGAGTCCAGCGGGAATGGTGATCAATGCGACCACGGGTCTGATCACGTGGACTCCTTCTGCGGCAGGAAATTTCTCGGTCACCGTCATCGCCCAAAACGGCACGCTCCCCAATGCCACCCAGTCCTTCGTCATAGTTGTTGGCGGGTCGCCGGTGGTGATCACTCCAGAACCGACGGATGACTCAGGAGGTCACTGTGGTCTGGGCACCGGCACCCTGGCGGGGCTGATGGTGTTCATGTCACTGGTGTTCAGGAGAAGGCGCTCGGACATGTAGCCCCCCACGGACCCTGCTGGAGATATAGGGCGACGGGTTCCCATCTGCTCAGGGGGAACCCGCGGCCGAATGCCGGCGTCCGCGCAGCTGACTCGGTGTCGCTCCGAATCGGTTGCGCATCAATTTGCAGAAATGCTGCAGATCAGGATAGCCGACATTATTTGCGATGTCGCGGATGCCCATTTCGCTGTTTTCAAGCATATGACGGGCGAGTTGCAGGCGTTGATCGCGGACATATGCGGCCAACGGCATGCCAAAGGCCGACCCGCACAGGCGGTTGAGATGCCGGGGGGTTACGCCGCAGTGAACGGCGATGAGATCGGGGTCGAGCGGTTCGTGCAGGTGGTCGGCGAGGTGAGCGAGCACGCGGGTGATCACCGGATGGTGAATGGCATGCACCGCGTGGGCTGGGCCGGTGGCCAACTGCCACAGGATGTGCCAGAGTGTCGCGGTGGCGCGGGCCGGTTCGGCGGTCAGGCGGCGGCCCGCGTCGCGCAGCGCGACCCGCATCGCATCAATCTCGGCCCCGAGGGCCTGGATCATCGGAATCGGCGCGTCGTTTCCAAAGGCGCGAAAGTGGGCGTGGATGAACGGCACGGTGCGCGTCACATGATAGGTATGCCACACCCCAGGCGGAGTCAGCACCGCACAGCCTGAGGTGAAGGTCTGGCGCACCCCCTCGACCTCGAGCTCACCCGTTCCGCCCATGAGGTTCAGCACCCAGAATCCGTTGCGGAAAGGGTACGCTTCCGGCCCGGGGAATTGCGAATCCTTAACCGCTCCATGGGCCAAGACGTACGCTGGCGGCTCGGTGAGAGGGACCTTGTGCATGTCCGTGGCATACAACGTTGCGGTGACCTGAGATATCGAATCTTAACTCCGCTTCTTCGTCTGGATGACCCTCGTCGTCACGCGTCGGCGTTACGTGCTGACGTACGATGCCTGTATCTCCGTCGGCGGATTCGTGAGCCATTCCATGACGGCAGAGTCCTCGACCTGTTCGAGCGGACGATTGCCAGGGAATGCTGAGGTGCTGAACGGCGCGTTGGAGCGCGCATTGTAGGCCATGATCAGCGACCAG
>JANYGY010000103.1 GCA_025362255.1 Planctomycetales bacterium | reverse complement strand
TCGAGCGTCACATACTTTCGGTCAGCCGAGATGTAGGGCTTAACATCCAAGCTCGCACCAGTGGCGATGACTGAGATTTTGGGATCCAAGATATTCGACGCGACTTCGTAATCGCTGATGTAAGCAGATTGAATCCCGACGAAAACATTCGAGCGGATGCCATTGAGGGTGGTGACCGAAGGTGCGGTCAGGACCCGCGAGCGAAGGTTGTTCTCGCTGGCGGTCAATACGGCGGAGAGCTGAATCGGGCCGAGCAGCCCAAAGCTGAGTTTGAGGCCCTGATTGGTGAGGCCCGACCGGCTTTGGTTGGTGGTCGCCGGCAAGGGTGTGCGGCTGGTACCGATGAAAGTCGAATTGGGATTCTGGGTGGTGAATCCGCTCGCCACTCCGGGGAAGGCAAGCAGGGTACCGTCGATGGTCCAATCGACCCCGATCTCTTCGGCGAAGGCATCATCCAGGATCAGCCAGCGCGCATCCACCCGCACCATCAGATTTTGCGCCTGCTCCTGGCTGCGGATGAATTCGCGCAAGATGCGATGAGTTTCGGCCGGAGCCGTGACATACAGAAGATTGCCCCGGATGATGATCGCATGCTCAGCGACGCTCCACGTCGGGGGCGTGATGCTGGCCTTGATGAGATCGGCGATTTCTTCAGGAGTAGCAGCCTTGGTTTGATCGGTGGGATCACCGGCAAACAGCGCCAATCCACCCGAAGCACCTGAATTTTCGCCGAACGCGATTTTCTTGCCGGGCTGATCCAGGCCGTGATGGACCAGGATACCCACATCGTAGATGGCCAGGGTGGCGACTTCGGTTGGCGGAGTGCCGATCCACACCGCACCATCGACCAGGGTCCACCGGGTATCCATCACCTGGCAGATCCAGGTCAGGGCATGTTCAAGGGTGATGTTCGCCGCGCGCAGGGTGACCGGGCGCTCTGGTCCAGCGGTCAGGGCTGGCTCGATCACCACGTTCAGGCGATTATTGGCGGCTAACGTCCGGATGACCTCTAGGCCATTCTGTTCGACGACATCAAGCGACGTGCGTTGACGCAAAGCGTCTCGCAGAGCGATCCGCCAGGCGGGTTCGGCGATCTCACCGTCGAGCTGATTGTTCGCCGGATGACGAGCTGCCCAATCATCGGCGTACATCGGCTCGCCGTCGAATCCGGTCGGCATCATGCTGCGGCTGATGCGCTCGCTCAGCTCTTGACGCAGATCGTCGGTTGCCTGATCGGTGGAGAGTTTGCGCTGCTTATGCGCGGCTTGTAGCAGGTCGCGATAAAGCGCGCTGATCTCGGGATCCTCGGATTCGCGATCGATCAGGACCCGGCATTCGGCGAGCGCCTGTTCGATCAGCGCTTTGCGTTGCAGGGCGTGGATCCGCGCGATCCGCTCGGCCCGGGTATTGGCAACATCTGCCAGGGCGTCGGCAACCTGGTCGCGGGCTTCGGCCAAGGCGCGATCACGGGCGGCGATCCCCGCAGTGGCAGCTGCTTCGGTCGCATCCCGGCGGTAGCGCACGAGGGCGATCTCGATGTCGCCGAGTGCGGTGGCCACCGCCGGCGCCGCATCCAATTCACGTGCGAGAAGGTTGCGCCGCACCACTTCAAGAAGTTCACGGGCATCGTTGAATCGCCCGGCTCGGGCCATGGTGTCGGCGCGAACCTGGCCCTGGCGAATTTCCGCAAGGGCCCATTCGACCAGCACTGGCGATGGGGTGGCCGCGCGCGGCTCTCGGCCACCCATGAGCAGCGCGAGATCATCGGCGGTCGTCCGCAGGCCGGGGTGATCCGGCGCCGTGAGCAACGCCTGGTCGAGACGCGCCTGGGCGGTGGCGAACCGACCGGCAGCGATGTCAGCGCGGATCGCGGTCAAGCTCGCGTCGACACCGATCGATGGGTCTGGAGTCGCAGCGGACGAGGTGCCGGGCCCGGGAACGAGACCGGACACGGGCGGAACCACCTCAGCCGCCACCGCGGCAAGGGCGAGCAGCGACAGCGAGACGACCCTGGACAGCCGGCCACGGGCCGGAAGCAGGGTGGGCGTGCGGCCCGTCGCTGATGCGCGCCCAAGAGCGTTCACTGCAAGGCGTCTTTCTCACTCAGGTCGACGATTTCGGCATGCAGCAGGAAGAACAATTTGCGATCTTCGTCATACGTACCGTTGCGACTGAACAGCCGGCCAAGGAACGGAATGTGGCTCAAGAAGGGAATGCCGACGTGGGTCTTTTCACGCAAGCTCTTCTGGAAGCCACCGATCAGCAAGCTGGCCTTATCCGGCAACATCACGGTGCTGCGCAGGGTCTTGACCAGCACGTTGGGCATTTCCAAGGGGTAGTCGACCGCGTTGGTGACGACCCCACCGAGAATGCCGCCGCCGCCGACCACGCGCGGAGCCGACAGGAATTCGGTGAAGACACCCTGCAACTGAACCGAACTGGGACGAACTTCGAGGGTGATATATTTGTGATCGGAGCTGACCACCGGCCGCACATCGATGATATTGCCGAAGGTCAGGATCGAAATCTTGGGATCAAGATTGGAGCTGACGACTTCATAATCGGAAATGTACGCGTACTGGTTCATGAACGCGGCATTTGCCCGCTGACCATTGAAACAGGTGAGATTCGGATGCTCAACCACCTGCATATCGCTTTCGCTCTCGGCCGCCGAGAGGATCGCGCTGACTTGATCAGTTCCTAAAAAATTGAAGGGGCTGTGGGTGAGGTCGGCCACCAAGCCACGTGGATTGCTCGGATTGGAGAATTGGCTCCAGGTTCTCGAATTCTGGTTGCCCGGGAGCGCGCCGGCCGCGCCACCGGCAAGACTGGTTCCGTTGGTTCCGACAAAGGTCGAATTGTTGTTCTGGCGGATGTAACCGGCATTGCTGTTTCCATCGACCAAATTGCCCCGCGCCCAATCGACGCCGATTTCCTCGAAGAAGCTCTTGCTGACGTCCAGCAGGCGGATGTCCATCGTGACCTGTAACGACTGCTGGTTGCGCAGGCTGGTCAGCAGTTGGGAGATCTGGGCATGGATTTCAGGGGTGTTGCTGATGAATAGCGTCGACCCGGCGCGCTGTTCGATGCCGCGGCCCTTGGCGTCTTCCCATTGGTCCGAGGCGACATTCTTCTTGATGAATTCAACTAGTTCTTCCGGGTTCGGTGCCTTGGTTTCGGTGGTGTCATTCTTGAACAGACTGATGCCACCACCGCTGCCGCCGCTGTCGCCAGAGGAATAAGCCATTTCGCGGCCCGGCATGTCGCGTGGCTGCTGGATGAGATCGGTGACATCGTACATGCTCAGGACCACGTCGCCGACGATCGCTTCATTGCTGATGAAGATCGCCTGATCTTTCAGGGCCATCTTCAACGAGGTCAATTCCAGGATCCACTTCAAGGCATCGCCATAGCGCATGTCCTTGACCTTGAGGGTCACGGCGCCCCCGCCGGCAGCAGCACCCTGGACGGTCGGGGCGACGATGATGTTGGTCCCGGTCACCTGGCGCAGGAAGTTCACGACTTCATCGAAAGGGGTGTCTTGGAAATCGAAGGTGACCCGCTGATCCAAGGTCGCGCGCATCGGCGCCATCCACGGCTCTTCCTTGCTGATGCCGATTTCACGCGGCTTACGCAATGAGCGCCGGGTCCAATCTTCGGGATAGACCAACAGCTCGCTTTGCGGAATCAGCGAGCGATGTATTTCTTCGCTGACCCGAGCCAAACGCTCAAGACGTTCGTCGCCATGCTTGTCGTCGAAGAGCTCGTGGCCTTCACGACGGGAGTCGAGGTACAACGACCGTGCATCTTCGCGTCGGCGATCCAGCTCGTAGGCATTCCAGGCGTCGACTTCGGCGCGCTTGAAATCCTTGCGGCGGTAGGCGTCTTTGGCGCGCGCCAGCAATTCGTCGACCTTGGCCTTGAGCGCCTGCTCTTGCAGATCGGTCTGCGCACGGGCTTGCTCTTGCGCGTCTTCACGGGATTTGCCGGCGCGATCAAGCTCCTGCTTGCGGGCCAGGGCGCGGGCCTCGACCCGTTTGCCGGAGATCTGCGCGGGCAGCTCACCCCAAGGGAACGGAAATGGGAATGAACGGATCGCGACTTCAGCGCGGTCGTAGTCCTGTTCAGCGCCCAGGTAGTCGCCACTGGCCAGCGTCTTATCGCCGTCGGCGATCAGCGAGCCGACTCGCACAGCGTTTTCCTGCGTGCGCACATCCTGCATCGTGCGCGCCCAAGTCGCTGCCATCTGCACGCGATTGTCGCGCTGGCTGAGGACTGCCAGGATATCTTCGCGCAGGGTTTGGGCTTCGGCGTTGGCCGGATCAAGGCGGACGGCCTCATCGATCTGGTCTTTGGCTTCGACGAAGTTGGCCTTGCGGTAATACGCTGCCGCCTGGGCATAAGCCGCTTGCGACCGCAGCGCGGTACTGGTGACGGCTTCATCTCCAGCAGCTCCGCCGGCAGCTCCACCGGCAGCTCCACCGGCAGGGAGCACGGGCAGTGGTTGAACATCCGACTTTCCCTCATCCGCGGCATAGACCACGGGGATGACCGCCCAGGGCATGGCCAGAGCCAGCATCATGGGGGTGAGCGGAAGGCGGCGAAGGCTGCGCATGACGGCTCCAGAGCGAGGGCTGGCGTGAGACGGATGAACCGCACCAAACCAGAGACGGGCGGATCCTTACGATCGACCCGCACAAAGAAACGAAGGGGGGTGGCGGACCTGAAAAGGTGTCACTCACGCCAGCCTTTCCGTCAATGGCGTGAACCGCCACCAACGGAAAGACCGACATCACTTGGCCGGTTTGGGAACGACTCCGGGCGGCATGTCCGAGGGCAACATGCCGGGGAGCATCCCCGGCGGCATCGCGCCCGGGGGACGGGCCCCGGGCGGCGTTGTACCAGGTGGTCGACCGCCGGGAGGCACCGTACCGGCTGGCCGGCGAGGATCCGGCGATTGGGGTTTGGTCTTGAGATCCTCGGCGGATGGCTCGGGAAATTCACGAACAGCTTTGTTGAGCGGTTCCCACCAGACCACCCGACCGTCGGCAAATTCATAATAGGCCGTATCAGTGGTATACAGATCCGCAGCGTCGGGGTGGTCTTCGCGCACCTTGCCCAATGGTCCTTCATCGGCGGCGTGGCGTTTCGGCTCGGCCGGGATGATCGCGGCCTGAATGAATTCCGCAGGGCTGCGGCGGAATTCGGCTTCTTCATCAACATCGCTGCGCAACAGCGGGAAGGTGATCGCATCCTTGCGCGCCGGACGTTTGACCACGATTAGTTTGCTGAGATCCATCCGATTGTGGCTTTTGGAATTTTCCACCACGACCACGTCGACCAGGGTGGATTTCTCCACCAGTTTGAGGTCCTTGCCCTTGCTTCCCGGGCGGGCGTCGGTGCCGATCTCCCAGTAGAGAACGCGTTTTTGCTGACGTTTGATGTCGACCACCTTGAACGGGGTGGTCAGATCGACGTTCTGCTTTTTATCAGGGTTGATTGGAGTCTCAGTCAGCGCCATCCCGCCGACCGAGTCACCGATCCCGGGTTTGAAGACTTGCGGCGTCTTCAACCACAGCTTAGTGGTGTCGCGATCTTTGCCGGGCATGCTGTATTGTCTCGTGACCAGGAACGAGGCCACTTCCTTTGCCGGATCAACCAGATCAGCGCTGACTTTGTCGAGGGCGAAGCGGATGTTGGAGGTCACCTGCACAGCGGCCACTTCGCTGTCGGCGCCGGCATAGAGTTTCTCGTCGGCGGCAAGGGTGATGCCCGGCACCGCATCCTTCATCGGCTTGGCCAATTTGGTCAGGGTCTTGATATCCTTGGCGCGGACCTTTTCGGTGAATTCACTCCACGGGATGTCGTCACCATCGGGCACCATGCGCCCGGGGATCACGACCACGCTGGCCGCGACTTTCGCCGGGATCGCCTGCTCGAAATCAAGCCCGGTGGCTTTGACCACCACCCGCGCCCGAAAGGAGTGGCGGATCCATGGCTCAAGATTTTCGGCCGGGAATCTCCCGCCCAGCTCTTTGAGCTTGGCGATGGTGATGAAGCCCTTGTTCAGGGCTTTCGCGCTCAAGGGACGCCATTGGTTGTCGCCGCGATGGGTTTCGATCAGCACGCCGAGATGCTCGGCGTGATTCGAAATACCCTCGGCGGTCCGCTGCCAAGCGGCGACGGCCCCATCGCTGAGCCGCTTGTCGGCGGGCCGAGTCACCGGGGGCAGGCTCACCGTCAGTTCGGCGCTGCCCACGGTATCGGTCGCGGTCACATCCGGAGCGGGAACTTCGAGGACGTAGAGCAGCAGACCACCGGATCCAGGGCCGCGGTCAGGCGCTGCGGTCAGCCAGGAGATCGCTGACGACGGCGGAATCGGCTTGTTGAAGCGCGCCTCCATCTCGGCGAGATAGCCCGGCACCGGCTTCAGGACCGGGGGTTTGCCTTGGGCGAAAACCGCATCGATAGCGATGTTCTTGGTTTCGATCTCGGCCGGATTGATGTTCGCCGGGCGGATCGAGGTGTCGGAGAAGGTGACATAGCACTGCGCCGCAACCAGCAGCAAAGTCAGCGAAATGGCGACTTTTTCGCCATGGGCGATGAAGAAATGTTTGGCGCTCATAGTTGGTCTCCGGCCTCGACGGCCTCGCGTCCGGCGGGTCGGATCGAGCGCGGGGCAACTTTTGGAGGTGCCGTCGGCGCCATTCCAGGCGGCCCGCCAGCGCCGGGTGGCATGCCGGGTGGAAAGCCCATGCCGGGTGACATGCCCCCGGGGAATCCGGGGCCGATTGGAGTTTTGGCTTTGGCGGCTGCCGCAGCGCTGGGCTTAAGGCCGGTGGGCGCATCCGTGAAATCGAGCACCAGGAGATCGATCCGAGCGGTCGCTTCTTCGGTCCCGACATCTTTTCGCTCACCGGCGATGAAGGTCGGCTTGCGGCCAAGCTCGCCACCAGTGACGACAAACAACGGCACCTGATCGCCATGCGGATGTTCGAGCGCCGCAGTGGTTGCCAAAAGCGCGGTCAGCGGACCGCGCAAGGTCAGGCTCAAGCGCCAGCCAACTGCGTATTTGGCAGTTTCGCCGCCGATCTCGGTGTCGGTGGTAACCCACGCTACATTTGCAATCGCGGCATGGGCCGGCTCGGAGGTCGACTCGGTGGGGATCAGCGGATTGACTGAGTTGGCGACCGAGGTGTCGAGGATCACCGAGATGATCCGTTCCATCGTGCGGTATTGCTTGGTGAGCGTTGGATATTCAGCCGGCTCAGGCAGGTTCGCACCCTTGGTGTAGAATCCGGCGGTAGCGCGCAGCGCACTGTCATTGGCGAAATCGAGCGTCTGGCGTTCGTCGCTGGCAGGCTCAACGGTTGTTTTGGCCGGCATGGCGCCGGGTGGTTTTCCGGGCATGGCGGGGGCAGGTGACGAACCTGCGGTGCGCTTTACCGCCAGGGCGCCGGCGGCGTGGAGCCGCTTCAACTGCTCTTCGGTGGCGTTCTGGTACGCCGAGTACCAGCCGAATTTATCGCTGTTGGCGGCAATCGGCTCATGGAGAGATTTGCTCCGGTTCGCCAAGCGCTCCTTGATCGCCTTGAGCTGCTTGTCGTAGCTGGCGACGTGAGGATCGAGCACTGATTTCCATGCCGGAGTGATCAGGTAATCGTCGGTCAGGCGCTTGATGTCGGATTCTTTCTCTGCATCGAAAACGCCGGGCGGACTGGTGTTTTTGGCTCGTCGGCTCAGCTCTTGCAGATGCTGGTATTCGGTCTTCAGGCTGGCCTGCATCTTTTGGGCTTCGGCCTTGTTGCCGAGCAGGTCGACATCGGGAAGCGAGAGCACCCAATAGAGCAATTCGAGGAACAGGATGACCCCGATGACGATCCAGAACAGGAATGGCTTGAGCTGGCTCACAGGGTGGCCTCCTGGCCCTTGAGGGTGCAGGTGAGGGTCACCAATTTCGACGGAACGCGGCGCTCTTCCTCGACCGGTACGATATCGCCTTTGGCATCGGTCGCGGCCTTGTCGATGTAGTAATAAGACTCTTCGCCGGCGCTGTCCGAGACCGCCTGGACCTCGCTGAACAATCTGGGCCGTTGCTTGGCCGATTCCTCGGGCGTTGCCGTCGGGTTCTGCGCCTGCCAGGTACGGAACGCCTCCATCCCGGGATGGGCTGCAGCGAGGGATTCCGGGACGGGCGCCGCCTTGAGCAGGACCAGCAGGTCGCGAGTCACTTCACCGGGAACGGCGACCACCGGAATACTGACCACCAAGGTCAATTTGCGGGTCGTCGCCAACGGGCGAAACGGCCCGCTGGGTTCGTCCACCGCAAAGGACGGCAGGGCCAAGGTGCGTAAGTACGCCGCTTGCAAAGGTGTCGGTTTGACATCGCCCTTGTCGTCGCCTTTGCCATCGAGTGGCCCGGCGACGGCGCCGCGGGTGCGGTTGAGATCTTCGATCGCGGCAATCACCGATTGATAGATGCCGGCAGTGACGCCTTGCTGGGCGCCGTAGACTTCGAACGACTTCAGATCCTTGGCCTTGGGCGCGACTTCGCCGAGGGCGTCACGCGAGACCGCCTGACGCGAGGTATTCTGCTTATGGCTGTCCTGGATCTTGCCGATCAGCTTGGCGTTTTCGGCAGCCACGCTGCCGACCACCAGGTGATCCAGCACCAGCACCGCGCCGATCGCGGCAACGATCGCCAAACCAGCCCACCGCTTGGTCGCCAGCACCCGCTGCAACTGCTGGCTGCTCGGCATCAGATCGACATTCGCCAGGGCGACGCCGGTGCCTTGCAGGGCCAAGCCCATGGCCACGCCAAGGCTTTGCAGGTCGTGCATGAAGTGATCGCGTTCAAGTCCGGCGGTGACCTGGATCTTGTCGAGATCTTCGAGGATGTTTACGGTGTAGCGCAGGCGCTCGGCCATGTATTCGGGCAAGCCCGGCAGGCGGAAGGTCGAGCCGCTGATCACCAGGTTGTCGAGCTTGGCTGAGGCGTTCTGGCTTTTGTAGAAGCCCAGACTGCGCTGCACTTCGCTGGTCAGTTCGGTGAGGCTGCTTTCGATCACCTTGATGATGCGGTCGGCCTGCTTGCTGTCGCCGGCCTGACGTTTGAGCAGTTCGGCCTCGTCGAACGAGACCTTGAACTTCTTCATGAACGCCTTGGTGATGTCGTTGCCCGACACCGCCAGCGTGCGCATCCACAGGGTTTCGCCCTGATAGCAGACGATATCGGTATTTTCAGCGCCGACATCGAGGATCACCACGGTTTCGTCTTCGGGGAATACCTGGTCGAAGCGCACAAAATTATATAGGGCGAGGCTGCTGACCGAGATCCCGACCAGGTTGAGGCCGGCGCGCCGGCATTTGACCATGACCTCTTGGGTCAGGTCGCGTTTGACCGCGAATAGGGCCACGTCCTTGGAGGCGCCGTCGGCGGCGGGGCTCATGTGATAGCCCCATTCGATTTCGGAGAAATCGCCAGGGATCTGCTGCTGCGCTTCGAGCTCGACCATGCGGTCGAGATTTTTCGGATTGATGATCGGGATGTTCACCGTGCGGCTGAACACCTGGCGTCCAGACAGTGCCGCAACTACCGGTGTATCCTTGAATTCTTCGCGCACGCCCAGTGCCGTCAGCGCGCTGACCACCGATTCTTCACGGTCGCCACCTTCGGGGACGGCGATCGGCTCGATCGCATACCCGAGCACGGTGACTTGAGTCCCTTGGCGCGACAGTTTGACGGCCTTGATGCTTGTGTGGCCGATGTCGAGGCCCCAGCAGACCGGGAATGTGTGCATAGGTGATATTCTGCCTGAAAGTTCAAACGAGATGATCGCCGGCGGTTAACGCCGCCGGCAACAATCGGTGTGAAAAGCTACGGTCTGGCTCAGGAACGGTCAAAGGGCTGGCGAGAGACGCCCTTCGCAGGTGTGTGAGGGGGGAACTGCCATTTGCAGGACCTGACCATCAACAGCCAGCCTCCTATCACCCCGTCAGACCAAGCGGATGGAGACCGCCGTGGCGCAACCGCGCGCCCGGTCGCGTGCCTCGTCGAGCGTGTCGCCCGTGGCCACCGCCACCGCCA